>NZ_JBYCKY010000078.1:0-1931 GCF_057473605.1 Mycobacterium sp. TH-M82
CTCGCTTTCTGGCTTCCTCTACGAAGTGACTCCGCTGATGTGGACGCTGCTCGGCCTGGTCTTAATGCCTATCCCGGGCTCTGTTGAGGACCCTAACCTCGATTTTGCATGAAAGTCAGGGTGACACGCGCTTGAGTTAGCGAAAGTGCCTGTCCGGCAAGGGATAATGAGATTTCTCAACGATCCATCGTCCCGAAGCGGAGGCACTTTCAAGGTGAAGGGTAGCGCAGCGGTTTCCCGGGTGAAAGTATCTGCGGACGGCCACGGGGTGGTGTCGCACGCCGGGGTGGGGATGTTGCGGGAGCTGGCCAATCTGACCGGGTTGTCTTCGCAGGTCACCGTCGCGTTGGCCGACACCTACAAGGGGCCGTGGGTTCATGCGCCCGGTGATGCGTTCGCCGATCTGGCCGCCGCGGTGGCTGACGGTGCGGACTGCGTCGATGGGGTCGGCCAACTGCTGGGCGATCGTGAGCAGGTGTTCGGTCCAGTAGGCTCGACGGCCACGCTGTGGCGGTTGGTCGATCAACGCATCGACACCGCCCACCTGCCCAGGATTCAGACAGCACGTGCACACGCACGGGCGGCGGCTTGGGCTGCCGGCGCGGCACCGGCCCGCGAGGGCTGGCTGCATCTCGATGTCGATGCCACCATCTGCGTTGATCATTCCGATAACAAGGAGAATGCCGCGGCGACCTGGAAGAAGACGTTCGGGCACCACCCGTTGCTGGTGTTTTTAGACCGTCCCGACATCGCCGCCGGAGAAGCGTTGGCCGGGTTGCTGCGGGCGGGTAACGCCGGCTCGAACACCACCGCCGATCATATTGCCGTGCTCGGCCAGGCGCTGGCCGCGCTGCCGGTGGACTACCGGCCGGGGCCGGACAATCCTGGTGGCCCGCAGGTGTTGATCCGCTCGGATTCGGCCGGGGCCACCTATGGATTCGCCGCGGCCTGCCGCACCGCCCATGTGGGGTTCTCGCTGGGCGCGGCGATCACCGCGCCGGTGCGCGATGCCGCCGAGGTGCTCACCGCCACCAGCAGTTGGTATCCAGCGATCGACACCGCCGGCGGTATCCGCGACGGCGCCTGGGTCGCCGAAGCCACCGACCTGGTGGACCTGTCGGCATGGCCAACCGGAACAAGGCTGATCCTGCGCAAGGAACGGCCCCACCCCGGTGCGCAGCTGCGCTTCACCGACTCCGACGGGCACCGCGTCACCGGGTTTCTCACCGACACCGCCAACGGCGTCATCCCCGGCCAGCTCGCCGGACTGGAATTACGCCATCGCCAACATGCCCGCGTCGAGGACCGCATCCGTGGCGCCAAAGCCACCGGCCTGCGCAACCTGCCGTTTCACTCCTTTGCAGCCAACAGCGCCTGGCTGGAAATCATCATGGCCGCAACCGATCTAGTTGCCTGGGCCAAACTCATCGGCTTCGGAGACCACCCCGACCTGGCACGTTGCGAGATCGCCACGTTCCGCTACCGAGTGCTGCATGTGGCCGCCCGCATCACCCGCGGCGCCCGCCAGCTACACCTACGCATCGACGCCACCTGGCGCTGGGCCAAAGCCATCACCACCGCCTGGCTACGCATCCGCGACGCATTCCGCTAACCAGCTACTCCTTGCCCCGACGAGACGAAAGACCCCACCGGCCCCAAAGGAAGCCCGCCCACCGGAGCGACACCGGACAACCCGTCACACCCACCTGCAACAATCAAGTCCGACAGCCGGCCCGCACCAGCTTCAACCCCACCGAATCACGCCGCGTGAAAAATCGAGGCTAACGGGGTGGTGGCCGACGAAAACTTCACCGAAGCCGTCGACACGATGTACAACTACGCGACGGCCCCGGATGACCGGGTCGTCAGCGCCAACGGCGAGATCACTGATGTGGCATTCAATAACGAGGCATCGGTGGCTGCCTGGGTGA
>NZ_JBYCKY010000079.1:0-2792 GCF_057473605.1 Mycobacterium sp. TH-M82
GTTTCGAACCCCGGACCCGCTGATTAAGAGTCAGCTGCTCTACCAACTGAGCTAACGGCGCGAGACGGCCTGGACCGCGAGTGCGACAATAACAGCCGCCAGGGCAAGTGGCGAATCCTCGACGCTTCGGTTTGGGCTGGATCCGGTGTCCGCATCGTAGGCCGGTGACATCGTCTGATGCCTTAGACTACTGCCGAGTGGTGGCGAGGGTCGAAGTGGGGGTCTGAGTGAGTAAGGGTATGGCGCCAGTCGGTGCGACGTCCGGTTGCCGCGGACACCGATCCTGGTTCGCGGGGTTGCTGGTGATCCCCGCGGTGGTGCTGGGTCTTAGCGCCTGCGGCGGCAACGACGGCCCGGAAGCGGCCAAAGTCATCACCGACAAGGGCACCCCGTTCGGCGATCTGCTGGTCCCGAAGCTGACCGCCTCGGTGACCGACGGGGCGGTCGGCGTGGCGGTGGACGCCCCGGTGAAGGTCACCGCCGAGGGCGGGGTGCTGGGCGCGGTCACCATCGTCAACGAAAACGGCAAGTCGGTCGACGGCCAACTCAGCCCGGACGGCCTGACCTGGTCGACCACCGAGCCGCTCGGCTACAACCGCCGCTACACGCTGAACGCGGAATCGCTCGGGCTGGGTGGGGTGACCGTCCGGCAGCTGACCTTTCGGACACATTCACCGGCAAATCTGACGATGCCCTACGTCACGCCGAGCGACGGCGAAGTGGTGGGCGTCGGCCAGCCGGTGGCGATCCGGTTCGACGAGAACATCGCCAACCGTGTCGCGGCCCAGCAGGCCATCAAGATCACCACCGACCCTCCGGTCCGGGGCGCATTCTACTGGTTGAACAACCGCGAAGTGCGTTGGCGGCCACAGTCTTTCTGGACGTCCGGCACCAGTGTCGACGTCGCAGTCAACACCTACGGCGCCGACCTGGGCAATGGGGTATTCGGCCAGGACAGTGTGACCGCACACTTCACCATCGGCGACCAGGTCATCGCGACGGTCGATGACAACGCCAAGTCGATGGTCGTCCGGATCAACGGCGAGGTGGCCAAGACCATGCCGGTCTCCATGGGCAAGAACAGCACCCCGACCAACAACGGCACCTACCTCGTCGGCGCCCGGTTCAACCACATGGTCATGGACTCGTCGACGTACGGGGTGCCGGTCAACTCGCCCAACGGATACCGTACCGAGGTCGATTGGGCGACACAGATCTCCTACAGTGGGATCTTCGTGCACTCCGCTCCGTGGTCGGTCGGCGCGCAGGGCTACAGCAACACCAGCCACGGCTGCCTCAACGTCAGTCCTGCCAACGCGTTGTGGTTCTTCGAGAACACCAAGCGCGGTGACGTGGTGGAGATCACCAACACGGTCGGGCCGACGTTGCCGGGCACCGAGGGGCTCGGCGACTGGAACATCCCCTGGGAGCAGTGGCAGGCCGGCAACGCAGACGACTGAGTTCCTGGTTCCTCGGCGGACGGTAGACATCCGCCGAGCGCTCAGCGGCCTGCCGGCCGCTGCTGCAACGTCACCGTGATTCCGGTCGGCCCGGCCGGAGGACGACGCTGGTCGTCACCGGTTGACGACGGCGGCTGTGGCCTTCGTCATCAGGTCGGCCATGAGCCGCTCCGGGTTGAGTTGTGCGTCGGTGTTGCCCATCACGACGACGGCGGTGCGATCATCGAGTCTCGCCGTGAAGACGTACTCAGGATTCCTGTCCTCCGGGCTCAATTTGATCCCGGTGGTGGTGGCACCGGTGATGGTCGGAGCGTCAATCTGTTCGGCAGGCCCGGCCACATCGGGGGAGCCCGATATCACCAGCCCCAAACCGCAACCCTCGGGCTTCTCGCCGACCGGAACCGGTTCGGGTGACCGAAGGGCGATCACGTCGATGCTTCCCCGGTCCCCACGCGCGTTGACCCCTGCTGCCTGCGCACCGGCCGAAGGCACGGCGTAGGACGGGAGGACCACAGCGCGGCACTTGGGCGGCACAATTCGAGCCTCGGTCAAAGCGGTGATGCGGGAACTGTCGTGATCGGGCTGGCTCACGGTCTTGGCGGGGTAGGCCGACACCGTGAATCCCGGGGGAAAACCGTTCTTGACGCCGTCGACCCGCGAGATGTCGTATTCGACGCCAGGCGCCGTCGCCGGGTCAGTCGGCGACGCGGTTGGTGAAGGCGCCGCAGGTGGGTTCGTCGGCTTGGTGTCGGCGGCATTTCCGCACGCGACGAGCAAACCACCGGCACCCAGCACGACTAGGACCGACGCGATTTTCTTGGTTCCGGGCAGCGGATACGCCATCCCTCAAGCCTAATACAGCAGTTCTCGTCGGCTTCGGCGTCGCGAGCCGCGCGGCACTTGCGGTAGTTGACGTCCTTCGATTCGTTTTGGCGCTGTTTTTGGAACGTGGTGGTGTTGTCCAGCGCTTCGTCTGCCCGGTCGTCATGCTCACGAATGACCGCGTTGTGGCACGCGAAGCCACGGTTGCCGATAGGTTGATCTCCGGTGTCCTCAGTATTGTCGCCGGGCAGACATGGACTTCATTGCGGGCCTGTTGTCTTAATCCACCCGCTTCCGACGGTCGGCGGTCGGTTCTTCAAGGAGGTTGCTATGTCCAGCCGTACGTTGCGTTCGTTGGGTTTTGTGCCGTTGGCGATTGTCGGCGTCGCCGCCCTAGGCGTGTCGTCGACCGTCACCCCGGTGATGCCGCTACAGGCGAAAACGGTGCTGGCGGACTTCAAGTTGGCCGACGCCGAGACCGTGGGGCTTGTTATGGGCGGCAGCGGCACG
>NZ_JBYCKY010000080.1:0-9508 GCF_057473605.1 Mycobacterium sp. TH-M82
CCGCGCACTACGGCGGCTCCACCGCCCGTTCGGGCGGCGGCGTATGGATCCCGAACAATGAGGTCCTGGCCCGTGCCGGGGTCGAGGACACCAGGGAAGCCGCGCGGACCTACCTGCACGCGATCATCGGCGACGTTGTCGAACCCGAGCGGATCGACACCTACCTGGACCGTGCCCCGGAGATGCTGTCGTTCGTGCTGGAGAACGCACCGGTGAAGATGTTCTGGGTACCGGGCTACTCGGACTACTACCCGGAGGCGCCGGGAGGCCGCGCCGGGGGGCGCTCGATCGAGCCGAAACCATTCAACGCCAAAAAACTCGGTGCCGACCTGCCGGGACTGGAACCGCCCTATGGCAAGGTGCCGCTCAACGTCGTCGTGTTGCAACAGGACTACGTCCGGCTCAACCAACTCAAACGCCATCCGCGGGGCGTGTTGCGCGGCGTGAAGGTTGGCGCACGCACCATGTGGGCCAAGGCAACCGGCAAGAACCTGGTCGGCATGGGGCGCGCACTGATCGCCCCGTTACGGATCGGACTGCGCAATGCCGGCGTCCCGGTGCAACTGGGCACCGCGCTGACCGACCTCTACGTCGAAGGCGGCGCGGTGCGCGGTGTCTACGTGAGCAACAGCGACACACCGGAGATCGGCGAGCCGGCGGTTATCAGGGCGCGGCGCGGCGTCATCCTGGCCTGCGGCGGATTCGAGCGCAACGAACAGATGCGGGTCAAGTACCAGCGCCCTCCGATCAATGCCGACTGGACTGTCGGCGCTGCCGCCAACACCGGCGACGGCATTGTCGCCGCCGAGAAGCTGGGCGCTGCTTTGGATCTGATGGAAGACGCGTGGTGGGGGCCGAGCATCCCACTGCCGAACGGGCCATGGTTCGCCCTCTCGGAACGCAACGCGCCGGGCTCGATCATCGTCAATGCCGCCGGACAGCGCTATATGAACGAAGCCAGCCCCTATGTGGAGGCAACGCATCGAATGTATGGCGGCAAGTGGGGTCAGGGCTCCGGGCCCGGTGAGAACCTGCCGTCCTGGATGATCATGGACCAGCAGTGCCGCGATCGCTATCTGTTCGCCGGACTGCCGGGCGGCCAACGTATCCCGGGCAAGTGGCTCGACTCCGGCGCTGTCGTGGTCGCCGACACCATCGCCGAACTGGCCGACGAAATCGGCGTCGACGGTGCCGGGCTGCAACGCACGGTGCACCGCTTCAACGGATTCGCACGGTCGGGCATCGACGAGGACTTCCGTCGCGGAGAAAGCGCCTACGACAAGTACTACAGCGACCCGACCAACAAGCCCAACCCGAGCCTGGGTGAACTGATTCATCCGCCGTACTACGGCGTCAAGATGGTGCCGGGTGATCTGGGTACCAAGGGCGGGATCCGAACCGATGTGCACGGCCGGGCATTGCGCGACGACGGCAGCGTCATCGACGGCCTGTATGCCGCCGGTAACGTCAGCGCCCCGGTGATGGGCCACACCTATCCCGGGCCCGGCGGCACTATTGGCCCGGCAATGACTTTCGGCTACCTGGCCGCACTGCACATCGCTCAATCAGCGGCCGGGGGGGCCTGACATGCCGATCGATGTCGACGTTGCGCTGGGCGCCGAGCTGGAGCCGGTTGAATTCTCCTGGACTGCAAGCAATGTCCAGCTCTACCACCTTGCTCTGGGGGCTGGCGCAGACGCGACGAACCGGCGCGAGCTGCGGTACCTTCTCGACCACGCCCCGCAGGTGTTGCCGACGTTCGGCTGTGTCGCGGCGTCGTTCAACGAGGTCGAACCGCCCAAGGTCAACTGGCCGGGGGTCGAAATCGACCTGGCCAAGGTGCTGCACGCATCAGAGCGGGTCAGCGTACCGGCGCCACTGCCGCCGTCCGGCAGCGCGCGAGCCGTCAGCCGGATAGTGGAAGTCTGGGACAAGGGCACAGCCGCGCTGGTTGTGCTCGAGACCTCGGTGACCGGAACCGACGGCACACCGCTGTGGACGCAGCGCCGCTGCGTCTTCGCCCGCGGCGAAGGCGGGTTCGGCGGCGAGCGTGGGCCATCCACGTCGGCCGTTGCACCCGACCGGGCGCCGGATTTTGAGGTGAACATCCCGGTGCTACCGCAGCAGGCACTGCTGTACCGGCTGTGCGGGGACCGCAACCCGCTCCACTCCGACCCGGAATTCGCTTCCGCCGCAGGCTTTCCCAATCCGATCCTGCACGGCCTGTGTACTTACGGTATGACATGCAAGGCGATCGTCGATACCCTGCTCGACGGCGACGTCGCCGCCGTCAGGTCATACGGAGCCCGGTTCGCCGGCGTGGTGTTCCCCGGCGAGACGCTGCGGGCTGCGGTCTGGAAAGGCGACGGTCGTTTCCAGGGCATCGTGCTGGCACCCGCCCGTGACGACGCTCCCGTGCTATCCGGGGTGGAGTTGATCCCGGCCTAACTGGCCTAACTGCCGGCTGAGCCCTGCCGGATCGAGACGGTGCCGTATGCATGTCGCAATCCTGGTGTGATGAACGCTGATCAGGATGTACGTGGAAACTGACCAGCTACCCGTCGTTGATCATCGGAGCCTGCATGCGGTTGACGATAATCGGCGCTCTCAGCACTGTTCTGATCGCCGGAGCATTCGTTGCCGGGCCGGCGCTCGCCGCGGCGGCACCCGTCAGTCGCCAGGTGAGCCTGACCGGGCCAGGGTTCACGGTGCAGTTCACCCAGGCTCCGTTTGCGATGCAGGTGCTGAACTCGGCAGGTCAGACGGTGCTGGCACAGGTGCCCGACACGAGTTGGCCAGAGTTGGCGGCCGACGTCGCCGCTTTGCCTTTGGGGACAAACCCGTCGGTTTTGCTGCTCCCGCAGCGCTATGCGCCGTTCACGTTCACCGTGGGTCCGCAGTACACTGCCGCGTTTCCCGCAACTTTGTGGGAGGGCAACTTACTCGTGGCGGCGAACGGTGGGTGCCAGTACGCGGCCACCGGTGTGCGTTCGGTGCGTCACGTACAAAACGGACTGGAACTGACACTAACCACCGACGACCCGTCGAATCGCACCCTGGCGTTGAAACTCACCACGTATCCCGGCCGGTTGAACGTGTCGGTCACCCCCAGCAGCACTGAGGGCATCGGCGCCATGGGGGACAGCTTCATCTCCAATGGCAGTGAGCATTTCGCTGGGTTCGGCGGCGTGCACAGTGGTCTGGACCAGCACGGGGCACGCTTTCCGAACTACGTCCAGGAGGAGAACATAGACCTCGGCCCCTTTCAACCACTGTTCACCATTACCCAGGGTAGGCACTATCTGTTCCCGAACGGTCCGCAGGCCGCCTACTACGTCCAGCCACAGTTCGCCTCCTCCCACGGCTACGGTTTCTTGTTGGACCAAGCCGAGCTCGCCGAGTGGCATCTGGACTCGTTCCCCCGCCCCAACGCCTGGCAGGTCAACGTCGCGGCCAATCACCTGAACTACGAGGTCGCGGTCGGTGATCCCGGGCAGGCCATCGGCACGTTCACCGCGGTCACCGGCCGCCAACGTGTCCCCCCGGCGTGGGCGTTGGGTGCCGAGTTAGACCGAGTCAACCCGGTCATTGGAAGACTCAGCGCCGAGGGCTACGCGGCGATCGTCCGCAGCGACTTGGCGAGGATCGTCGCCGACAACTTGCCGATCACCGCCTACCGCATCGAGGCCTGGCACATCCTGACCCCGACCGTTCTCCAGCAACTGATCAGCGACTTCGGCGCTCACGGCATTCACGTGCTGCTCTACATCAATGGCGGCTTCCTCAGCGATTATGCGTCGGGCGGCACCGATGATCCGGCGCAGTACCAATACGCTGTGGCACATAACCTTGTCGCGACGAAAGCGAATGGCCAGCCATACATATTCAGATCACCACTGTCGCATCCTGGCGCGGTGATCGACTTCACCAACCCGGTCGCCACGGCGTACTACCAAAGCATCGTGACCGCGGCATTGGAGACCGGGGCGGACGGGTTCATGAGCGACTTCGGCGAACAGGTCCTACCCGATATGCATTTCGCCAACGGCCAAACCGGGACCACCATGCACAACATGTTCCCGGTGTTGTACCAACAAGCAACCCGGGAGGCGGTTAACGCCTTCGAACAAGCACACCCCGACCGACACATCTGGTACTACAACCGCTCCGGCTATACCGGATCCCCCGGATATGAGGCCAGCAACTTCCCCGGCGATGAAACCAGCGACTACTCCCCGGCTTCCGGCCTGGCATCGCTTGCCTCGGACATGCTCAACCGCGGACTGGCCGGCGCCTATGGCTACAGCACCGACATCGGCGGCTACGTCGACGAACTCACCGGCCCCACCACTAACGACCTGTTCCTTCGGTGGGCGCAGTGGGCTGCGTTGTCGCCGATCTTTCGTCTACACAACGATGGATTCACCGGGACCAAGATGCCTTGGGATTTCACCCAGCAGACCCTGGACACCTACCGCCAGCTCGCCGAGCTCCGCCAACGAGCCGCACCGCTGATCGCAGCCACCTGGGCCAATGCCACCAGCACCGGCACGCCTCTGATGCGTCCGGTGTGGCTGGTCGCGCCCACCGATGACCGGGCCTGGGCCGCCGACCAGGAATGGCTGCTTGGACCGGATCTCCTCGTCGCCCCGGTCGTCACCAACTGGGCCACCGAGCGATCGGTCTACATACCCCCAGGTTGCTGGAACCGACAAGACAGCACCGGAAGCTATACCGGCCCAGCCGAAATCATCATCGCCGCACCCCTGACCGACCTGCCTTATTTCGCCCGCTGCAACACCAAACCTTTCTGATCACAGGCTGAGCTGAGGTGATCCCCGGCGACGTCATGAACCGATCAACCGGGCATGGGACACCGGCATCGCAGGCCTAACACCGGCCCCATGCGTTATCACTTTTATAGTTTTATGGTGTGGTGTTGTCCACGGGACACTAGGCTGGTCCCCATCGTTCGATAAGGCACATTTGGCTTCGGCTGGCACGTGAACCCCCGGGCGACGGCTGAAACCGCCGGAACGGAGGTCGCCTCAAACTCACCCATCCACAGGTCGTGACCACATCTCCTGTCGGCCATCGAAACCCTCGTCGGCCCAACTCCGAAATCGTTAGCTGTGTTCCAGGAAGGTATAATCATGCAGCCAGTAGCTTTTCGCGCCTGCGCCACCCACCTCACAGCGGGTATCGCCATCGTCGGCGCCAGCCTCATCGCCGTCACCCCGATAGCAGCGCCCCGGCCGCGCGTCCAGGTGCCGGAGATCCAGCTCACCGCTGGCGAGGCAGACGCCGCAACAGACGTCGTCATCGACATCGTGCGGCATGGGCAAAGAGCCTCTGATAATGTCCTGCCCGCCTCGTCGACTTTTGGGCCTCCGCTCAGCTCGCTCGGCGAGGAACAGGCGCAGACGGTCGGAGAGAAACTCTTCAACGAGCTCGGCCCAGTTTCCGGGATCTGGGAGGGGCAGGGAATCAGAGTCGCGCAAACCGCGGAACCATTCGCCACGCTCGAACACATGACCCCGGTGGTCACTCCCGGGCTCAACGAGGTGGGCGGCGGCATCTACGGCAACGACCCGGTTGCCAGCCTTGGTGGCATCCTGTACGAACTGAACCTGGCGTTGTGGCCGTTAGGGTTCGATCTCTGGCCGACGGTGCCGGGCACTACTCTCCTCAACGGGGTTGCGACTGACCTCAGCTTCACCCAGGGAATCGATACGATGTACGAGGGCGCTCTGGCTAACCCGGTCATCAGCGACAACGGCGCGATCACCGCGGTGGGGTTCAACAGTGCAGTGGCGCTGACTGACTGGGTGCTGCTCAACGTCAAAAATCCCGATCTCACACTACTCACCCAGCTCACCATTGAAGGACTTAAGAACGGAAACTTGAACGGCGTCCTTCCGGACACCGGCATCATCGAAATCGAGGGCAATCCCACGAACGGTTGGACGCTGGTCAGCTGGAACGGGCACCCCGTCCCCCAGACTCCGGATTTGTTCGATCAGCTATTCGTCGACTACCGTGATCTGGTCCTGCCGCCGCAGATCGCGCTGTGGAAAGGCTTCCTGGACTTTTTGGGCGGCGGTCCGGTAGACCAGTCGATTGGGTATACGGCTGCCGCGCAAAATCTCGTCGACACAGTGGTACAGAACCTCGCCACCACCGCAGGCGATGCGGTCACGTCGCTGAGCAACCTCCTCGCATCGTTCTGATGTCGGGTGCTGGTTCGTCGAGAGCAAGGTGAGACACCGGTGGAAACCTCGGAAACCAGCATCGGCGCTGCCTCAGGTCAAGATGCCCACATGGCCGCGCGGTGCTCTGTCCCGGCTTTGCTCGTGGCCAGGGTGCGTAGTTCAGCGGTGAGGGTTTGGATCCGGCGTTGTATGGCAGCGGGGTTGATAGCAGAGTAGGTGTCGGCGAGGATCGCCTTGTCCTCGGCGCTGACGGTCGCGTCGGCCTCGACGCGGCGGTGCGGGGTAGCCGGGGTGTCGTATTTTCTCGACACCTTGGCGCCGGAGGGGACCTTCGCCACCAGCCTCTGATGGGGGTGGAAATAGTTGGTAAGCATCGACTGCAGCTTCCAGATCCTGTTGAGCAGCAGGATCTCTGCCGCGGAATCGCAGCGGTGGTAACCGACCTGGGTGCGGATGGTCTTCCAGCTTTTCGGTTCGCCGTGGCCCTTGTCATCCTTGTCATCGTGGTCACCCTTGCCACCCTGGTCAGCCTTGTCTCCCAGCGGTGACCCAGTGAAGATGACCTGACGCTTGGTGCACCAGATGAACAGACTCTCGTTGATGAACTCGCCGGCATCGTCGTTGTCAACACCGAGAATCGGGAAGGGCATAGTGATGGCGATATCATCGAGTGCGGCTAGCACGCACTTGTGCGTTGTGTTGCATACGCTGCGCCTCTCGGTCCAGCCGGTGGCGATATCGGTGACTGTCAGCGTCCAAGCGTGCCCACCGAAATCGTCACCACCATCGTGGGGGACAAGGCGGACCTCGACGAATCCCGACACTGCGTTGCCCCGTTCGGTGCAGGTACGTGCCGGGATCCGGCATTTGAGCAACCGGACCGGTGTGGCGCTGCTGCGGTGCTCGAGTTCGTGTTTCTCGCGTTCCGGCGCCAGCCGCCGGTCGATGGTGGCCGCCGACATGCCGGTCAACAGGCTCGCGGTGTCGTCATCGATATCAAGCTCACCGAACCGGCGGAGGACCGACACCAGCTCGCCGAGCACCGGAGCCAGCCGTTTGCCGGCCGGCATACCCAGCACCGACCAGCAGAACACCAGCGCCGCAATCACTTCTGGGCCGTACTTCGAGGACCGTACCGGCCCGGTCGCAACAACTGTCGGCCCACCCGCGCGGCGCAGTGCCTTACGTGCGTGATCGCGATGCCAACCGGTGGCGGCGCACAACTCGTCCAGGATTCGCCGCTTGTCCGCCTTGCAAGCTCGCCGGTAGCGGGTGGCTACCGCCCTCGTCACGCCCTTGCGTTCACTCATCGTCCTTCCGATCGCCCAGGCCTACTGCGTCGTGTCGGGATCGCTGCTTCGGCACCGTTTGGTCGACAGGCGACCAGTGTTGCGTACAACTGACCGGTCTGTCAAATCGGTTCATTGCACCTATCTTGCCAGCCGTCCGCGGAGGCGGGCGTGCACATACACCAGATCCCGACCCCGTACATCAGCTACGCAGTACCTGTCAAGATGACCTACACTGGGCGACATGCGCCTGACGACAGCGAGCTACGTCATGCTGGGAATGCTGTCGGTGGGCGCGAAATCCGGATACGAAATCCGCCGCTCGGCAGAGTTGTCGTTGAGGTACTTCTGGGCCGTCTCACCAGCCCAGATCTATACCGAGCTTGCGCGGCTGGAAGACGCCAAACTCGTCCGGGGTGTCGACAGTACCCGTGGAAAACGACCTCGCCGGACCTTCAAGTTGACGGCAGCCGGACGCAAGGCGTTGCGAACCTGGCTTCTGCAGGATGAGTTCGGCCGTCTCGAGATTCGCGACCAGTTTCTGTTGAAGCTGTTCTTCGCCGACGTGCTCGATCAGCATGAGGTACACCATCTCATCGAAGTGGCCCGCAGCCGCTCGGGTACGGCACTGCGGACGATTGAGCAGGTAGCATCGCCGGCGGCAGACAAGACTCTCGAGCGCCACGGAGCCTCCTACCCGTCGCGTGTTGCCGAGTTTTACACAGAGCTCCACCAGTTCATCCGCGACTGGTGCGATCGGTTGCAAGACGAGCTGGCGGACGAGGGCTGACGCACCGTCAGTCGCGCTGCAGGATTTCGTCGCTACCGCGCCTCAGGGCAGCAGATCAAACGGCACAGCACTGGCCACCGGTGCTACGTCAGCACCCTGCGAGGCGATCTGGGAGCTGATTTCGGTGCTCAGCGTGCTGAAATCGTCCAGCGCAGTGGTCGGGTTCAGCGCCTGTGCCACCGATTGAGCCAGCTGTGAGAGCGAGTCGACGAAGGATGCAGAACCGCTGGAGGACGCCGAGTAGCTGCCTGCGTTCATAATCGACACCGCCAGGTCGTCACGCGCGTTGAGCAAGCCGGCGGTGATACTGGTGGCCGGGTCGGTCAACGTTTCGTCGACGACCGTGCCGAAACCGCCAAGGCCGGTGACCAGATCTGTCAGCACTTGGGACCACTGACCCGACGAGATGGCGCTGTGCATTGCGTGGACGGTTTGCTCGACAACGACCTCCGACCGCAGCAATGACAAAAGTGTGGGCATCGTGACGTCGTTGACGGCTATGGACAGGTTGTCCTTGAGCGCGATCAGGCTGCCGACGGGATTGGCCACGGTGTCCTTGACGAGGGTTAACGGGTTGGGGATCAGCGCCGGGTTCAGCATCCGGTCGAATACCGACGGCACGTCCTGCGGGAGGCCGTATTGCGTGCTCTGACCGCCGAATATCTCGGCGAACATCTGCGGGCCCACCGCGGCCTTGATCTGGTCGTATTCGAGGTTGGCCCCCAACCAGGCGATGTTTTCGTTCTGGTCGTGGGTGTAGTCCCATTCGAACAGCCGTAATTGGGCATCTGCTGCATATTCCGCGGGTGTGACGGTGGGGGTGTCAGCCGGCAGATATTGCTTGACATCGGCGACGTCGACGACCTCGGTCGTTACTGGTATTGGCGCCTTCGGCACGGTCGCCAGGCCCTGAAACCGCAGCCAAATCCCGCCGTCGGCGGCACCGTTGTCATTGAGCCAGTTCGCCACCCCCGGGTTTTGGCTGCTGATGACGTAGTAGGTGTAGCCATTGGGATCGTGGAACGTATCGGCGAAGTTGAGGTTACCCGTCGCGGTCGCCGAGGGAGCGGTCTGCCCATACATGTTGGTCACCATCGCGCTTGAGTACGAAGCGTCGATGGTGGGCACCTTGACGATGAGCGCCTGATCAGGTTGAAGCGAGTAGTCACCGGCGCTAAGCCATTGGTTGTTGCCCGTCAGCAGCGGCCCCGGCATGA
>NZ_JBYCKY010000081.1:0-2100 GCF_057473605.1 Mycobacterium sp. TH-M82
CGCGTTTTCCGCAGTCAGCGAACTGCCGATTGTTGCTAGCTGCGTCGCAGCGGCGGCTAACTCTTCGGGTATCGCTTTTAGAAATGACATCAATTGCTCCTAAAGTGTGACGCGGCCGACTTAAGGTGACGGGCCGACTCTGTGTGTTTGCGTATGGGCCCCTGTGAATTGCCGTAAGACCAGTGATCCCCGTCCCCACAGTCCTGATCGAAAGAGCCAGGGGCATGGGCATTTACGGTTTCTTAACGCCGACGCGGGCAGTTTTAACAAGCTCCGGTCGGGTGACATGGCGGTGTGATCTGGTTCCCCATCGGAGGCACCGATTAATGCGCGCGACGCGCGGGTCCTACGCTAAGCGAGGCTTCGGCGCACGTCGGGTAACGAGGTGAGATCGCGTGGGGATGCGATGTCCCAGACTCGGCTCCCGCACGCTAGATTCGCCGCCGGGCCCCCATAGCCCAATTGGCAGAGGCAGCGGACTTAAAATCCGTCAAGTGTCGGTTCGAGCCCGACTGGGGGCACCGCAAAGCAGCATTTAAATACATGTTTAGGGCTGGTCGCGCCAACGCTTGCCAGCCCTCCTGTATGCACGATGTAAACTCGGTTCCATGGAGACGCCAGCCGAGACAACCGAGACGCCTACCAAGTCGATCAAGAGAACCCCAGGTACAGGCGGGGTGATTGACCTGTGGAAGAACAGCGACGGCACACCGACGAAACTCGCCACAGGAGCGTGGGCAGAAGGCAAGGGCAAGCCCCAGGGCATCGGTAAGCGGTGGCGCGGCTGGTACGTCGGAGACGACGGTAAGCAGCACACCAAGCGGTTCCGCATCGAAGCCGAGGCCAAGGGATGGTCCGACACGGAGCGCGGCAAGGTTGTCACGAACCAGTGGGTCAGCCCGGACGTGGGCGCACACACATTCCGCGTCGTGGCGGAGCGGTGGTTCACGACCAAGGAGGGAGCGCAGAAGAAGCCCAAGACGCTCGCGGGATACCGCTCCATCCTGGACACGCTCGTGCTGCCCAGGTGGGGCGATGCCACCATGAGGGAAGTCACCTATCCTGACCTGTCCGCCTGGATCGCCAGCCTGTCGCTGAACGGTTCTCAGGCTGGCACCGGCCTATCGGCCAGCCGCATCCGGCAGACGCACCAACTCATGGGGGCAGTGTTCAAGTACGCGGTAAGGGCTGGGCTGGCGTCCAAGAACATCGTGGCCGAGATCGACCGCCGCCACGACCTGCCAGAAACTACAGAGGCAGAGCAGCACTATCTGACGCACGCCCAGCTCCTGGAGTTCGCGAGGGAAGTGGGACGGTTCGAGACGATGACGCTGATACTCGGCTACTGCGGTTTGCGGTTCGGTGAGGCGGCTGCGCTGCGCCGTCGTGACGTTGGCGACAAGGAGATCACAGTGCGAAACTCCGCCACCTACGTGCAGGGCCAGGGCATCGTAGAGACAGCCACCAAGACCAAGCGGACCCGACGTGTGCCAGTGCCTGGGCCTGTCTGGGATCGGCTAAAGTCGGAGCTGCCTGCCGAGCCTGACGCGTTCGTCTTCCCGAGCCGCAAGGGTGGCCATCTACCGCTTGGGGAATATCGCTGGGCATTCGACAACGCTATGAAGGTGGTCGAAGCCCGCACCGATGCTCGGCGGCAGCAGGAGATCGCCGATGACGGCGAGGCGACGACGCCAACCTTTCCCAGCATCACGCCGCACGATCTACGCCACACCTGTGCATCCCTCGCTATCTCGGCAGGCGCGAACGTCAAGGTCGTGCAGCACATGCTCGGCCACGCCACGGCAGCGATGACGCTGGACCTGTATGGGCATCTGATGAGTGATGATCTGGCCGGGGTGGCTGATGCCTTGGGCAAGGCCATGGCTGCAGCGCAAAAGACCGCCGCATAGAACCCGCGCTTTCAGGCCCTCAACGTCGATCCTGACCGACGTTCGGGGCCTGTCTGGGTTGGGGCATGGCAGTTACGGCACAGGCCAGCTCAGCCTGCGTTTCGTCAAGTGGTTTGGCCCCACTGATCTGCATGAATTTTGGCCCCATGTGGCGGTGTTCGGGTCTTGATCGTTGGTGACTGGTTCGGCT
>NZ_JBYCKY010000082.1:0-1338 GCF_057473605.1 Mycobacterium sp. TH-M82
AAGTGCTCGCGGTTGCGGTAGCCGCGGGCCGAAACCCGGATGGCCTGGATGCGTGAGTTCAGGCCCTCGGCACCGGCGTTGGTGATGCGGTGGGCGAAGTAGGACAACAGCCCCGCCTCGTGGCGCTTCAACGTCTTGGCCGCGTCGATGATCGGCTTGAGACGGCAGTGGGTGGCCCAGAAGTACCAGCGCTTAAAGTGTTTGGCTGCCCAGCCGCGACGCTGGTAGGACCAGAAGTGCCGCAGGCTCTCCTTGATCGCCCATGCCCGAGCGGTTTTCAGGTCACCGGAGCGCAGCGTGGCGAAGCGGTCTTGGTGACGGTCGGGCAGGTTCTCCGCCGAATACAGCCACAGGTACTTGCTGCCGGCCAGGCTCTTATCGCCGGCCGCGGCCAGCGCCCGGTTCTCGGCCTTGCGCACGGTGTCCACGGCCTTGGTCAGGTAGCCCATCAGGTGGTAGCGGTCGAAGACGATCTTGTTCTCGGCGTCGCTCAGGTGCGCGCGCACCGAGGCGGCGAACGGCTCCCACATGTCCATTGCCACCGCCTCGATCCCGGCCAGCTGCTCGGGGGTGAACCGGTCGAAGTAGCCGTCCAGGCTGGCCTGGCGGCGTTCGTCGGCGATGTAGTCCACCGTGCCCGCGTCCAGGTCACTGACCACGGTGATGTAGTCCTGTCCCTTCCCGGCCGCCTTCTCATCGACCCCGACGTGGGCCGGCGCCACCAGCGGTTTGGCGGCCAGGCCGCGGGCCACCGCACGGTCCATCAGGTGCCACGCCTCGTCCCAGCTGACCCGCAGCAGCCCGGCCGCGGCCGCCACGTCGCACGCGGCGAGCACGTCGATGGCCAGCCGCTCAAACAACATGGTGAACCGCGAATGCGGCTCGGCCCACGGCAGCCGCACCTGATGCACCCCGTGCTCGGGACAGGCCACCCGCGGCGGGCTGGCATGCAGGAACGTCAGAAACGCACACGAGTCCAGATGCCGCCACGCCCGTTCCTCGCCATGGTCATACACCGACAGCTCGCGCTCGCAGTCCGGGCAGGCGAACCGGGTCCGGCCCGGATGCACGACCCAGACGTCCACCCGACCTTCCTGAGCCGACAGCTCCACCCGTTGCACCTCCCACGGCGCTACCAGTCCCAGCAGATGGCGGTACAACTCGGTGTCGCGCACACAGCACATCCTGCCGCCCTGCGCCCATCACGCCCAGACCAGACCCACAGAAAACCCGGAAGCGCCACAAAAAGGGGCTGGCGCCCGTCCTCGTCGCCGGAGGCCGGCTCTCCGCGCTGCCCGATCCGCGTCTCGTGCGGCTGTATCGGCGACGGATCGCCCC
>NZ_JBYCKY010000083.1:0-1125 GCF_057473605.1 Mycobacterium sp. TH-M82
CTCCAGATGCGCCCGCGACGCGATCTCGGGCACCACCCCGCCGAACCGGGCGTGCTGGTCGACGCTGGAGGCCACCTCGTCGGCCAGCAGCGTCACGGCTCCGTCGGCGTCGAGTCGGGCGATACCGACACCCGTTTCGTCGCAGGAGGTTTCAATCGCCAGGATGGTGTTCACTGGCGCCGCTCCTCAGCATCGCTTCGCTCTGCATCGTCGCCGGCGCGGTTCACTGGACCTCCCGGCGCATCAGGCGGGCATCGGTTCCGCTGGCCCGGTAGTAGCGCTTGCGGATACCGACCTCGACGAATCCCACGTCGCGGTAGAGCGCGATGGCCGCGGCGTTGTCGGTGCGCACCTCCAGGTGCACGACGGCGCTGCCCGCGAAGTCCAGCAGTTCGGCCAGCAGCCGCCGGCCGATGCCGCGGCCCTGGTAGGCCGGATCCACCCCGATGGTGTGCACCTCGTACTCGAACGGCGGGGTGCGGCCCAGCCGCGCGATGCCCGCGTAACCGACGAGCAAGTCGGCGACCCGCGCGCCGACATAGTGGTGGTGCCGGGCGGCAATGGCGCGGTGAAACGCCGCGGCCGGCCACGGGTCGTCGCCGTCGAACAGCTGCGCTTCCAGTTCGGCGCAGCGGACGGCGTCGGTATCGGTGAGCGGGCCGACAACGAACGGAGTGACAAGCGAAGTGCCGGGCGGTTCGGCATCCGGCCGGCGGAGGTACAGCGGCACCAGGGGCACGGGGTCGGTACCCCAATCATCCACCGCCGCAACCAGTCCGGCAGCCGTCGGGTAGGCGATGTCGAGCACCGGCAGGTCGAACAGCGCCGCGTGGGCCGGTGAGCCGGCCACCGCCTGCGCCGCGCCGACATCGACGTCGCCCGGCACGCAGACCGCCGGACCGGCAACCCGGACCCCGTCGCGGTACCGCGCCCAGTACACCTCGCGGCGGCGGGCATCGGTGACCACCAGCACCTCATCGTTCGACACCCGCCGGGCCAGCACCCCCATGGCGTCCAGGCTGCACACTCCGTACACCGGAATGCCCAGCGCATGGCCGTAGGCGGCGGCGGTGGCCATCCCGACCCGCAGCCCGGTGAACGGTCCGGGCCCGCAGCCCACCACCA
>NZ_JBYCKY010000084.1:0-7315 GCF_057473605.1 Mycobacterium sp. TH-M82
TCTGCAGCCGGGACTGGGCCTTCTTCATGAATTCGGCGTCCACCGCGCCGATGCCCTCGTCGAGCAGCAGGATCTCCGGGTCGATGCTGGTGACCACGCCCATCGCCAGCCGCACCCGCATCCCGGTGGAATAGGTGCGCAGCGGCATCGACAGGTGATCGCCGAGCTCGGTGAACTCGGCGATCTCGTCGACCTTGGCGGCCATCTGCTTTCGCGTCTGCCCCAGGAACAGCCCGCGGATGATGATGTTCTCGTAGCCGGAGATCTCCGGGTCCAAGCCGACCCCGAGGTCGAACACCGGCGCCACCCGGCCGGTCACCGTCGCCGAGCCGCGCGTCGGCTCGTAGATGCCGGAAAGCAGCCGCAGCAGCGTGGATTTCCCGGCGCCGTTGACCCCGACCAGCCCCACCCGGTCGCCCAGCGACAGCGACAGGGTGATGCCGCGCAGCGCCTCGATCACCACCACGCTGGCGCCTGTGCGCCCGACCACGCCGCCGGCCCTGCCCAGGAACGCCTTCTTCAGCGACCGCGACTTGGCGTCGAAGATGGGGAACTCCACCCACGCGTCGCGGGTTTGGATGTGTGGGTCGGGCCGATCAGGGGCCGCCACCGCCGACCAACCCCTACAGGTACTGGCCGGTGCCGGAATGCCCGTGGGCGCCGGGCTTGACTCCGGGCGGCAGCACCCCCTGGCGCATCTGTTCCAGCTGCGCGCGGGCGGCCATCTGCTGGGCGAACAGCGCCGTCTGGATGCCGTGAAACAGTCCCTCCAGCCAGCCCACCAGCTGAGCCTGGGCGATGCGCAGCTCGGCGTCCGACGGTGGTGCGTCCTCGCGCAGCGGCAGCGTCAGCCGGTCCAATTCCTCACGCAGCTCCGGGGCCAGCCCGTCCTCCAGTTCGGCGATGCTGGCGGCGTGCACCTCACGCAGCCGGTTGCGGCTGGCGTCGTCCAGCGGCGCGGCCCGGACCTCCTCCAGCAGTTGCTTGATCATGGTGCCGATACGCATCACCTTGGCGGGCTGCTCGATCATGTCGGTCAGCGACTGTTCCGCGGCGCCGTCCTCGGGCTGAGCCTGGGTCTGGGCCCCAGCCAGCAGCCGCGGGTCGGCACCGAGGATCTCGATGCCGTCATCGCTGTCGTCGGTGCTCAACAGGGTTCGCCTCCTCTTAGCGCCTCTTACCGCTTGCTCCCGCGCCATTGGTAGATGCGGGCTCCGCCATTGTCGTAGATTTTCGCCCACGATCGGGAGTCATCGAGCGACAGTAACCCCTCGGGCAGGGTGAAGCCCCGCACGGTCGGGCTGGAGATCAGCACGTAGCGGATATTAAGCGCACGGATCGCATCGGCAACCCGCGGATCGGTGTCGGCGTCGTCGGCGTGGGCCCAGAAAAGGAACCGGTTCGGGCCCGGGCCCTGCTGCACCGGGTAGTCGTAGTGCGTCCACAGCGGATGCAGACCGGCCACCGCGTACATCCACGCGGTGCCGTCGACGTTGGCGTTGCCGACCAGCGTGTCGCGGGCGCCGGGCAGGGTGGCCAGGTAGGCGAACGCGGCCAGGTCGCGGGAGTCGATCATCACCGAGTCGTACTTGTCGCCGAACAGCACCCGGTGTCGCGGCAGGTAGTGCCGGGCCAGCCCGGCCGTCGAGGCCACCAGCAGCACCGCAGTGGCCGCACCCCATGTCACCGGCCGCAGCGCACCCCGCCGCAGCGGCGCAACGACCATACCGACCAACCCGGCCAGCGCGATGCCGGCCATCGGGGTCAACAGCAGGGTCACCATCGCCGAAAGCCGTCGCGGGTCGTTGTAGAACAGCTGGGTGACGGCGCCGATGACGGTGCCGGCCGGGCCGCCGAACGGCGCCGAGGATCCCACGATCGCCACCACCAGCACCGCCCACAGCGCCAGCGGCCACCAGATCTTCTTGGCCAGCAGGATCACCGCTCCGGCGGCGGCCAGCACGATCAGCGCGTACTGGATAGGAAAGTCGTTGAGGTGACGGGTGAACTGCAGCAGCGCGTCGCGCAGCCCCGACCACCTGCCCTCGTGGGTGAGGAAGGAGTGCCCGGCGATGATGTCGGCTTGGTTGCGCACACTGAGCAGCTGTGGTGCCAGCAGCAGCCCGGTCGCCACGGCGACACCGGCCAGGGCCACAGCGTCGGCGCGGCGCCCGCGCACCGGATGCCGCAGCGCCTCCCCCAACCACCACGCGGCCACCAGCAGCACGGCGACGACCCCGCCGGTGAGGTGCACCGAGAACACCCCCACCAGCGCCAGCACCGCTACGCCAATCCGGTCGCGATGCGCCGGTGTGGAGGTGATCAGATAAAACGCCGGCACCGCGATTCCGTAGCCGGCCAGGTTGGGCGCCGCCGCGGTGCCGAACTCGACATAGGGCACCGAGGTGAACGACGCCGACAGCGCGGCGGAGGTGCCGGCGGCCACCGACGTGCGCCATTCGGACACTCCCGCGCGGCGCAGCAGCCGCCATGTCAGCAGCGCGGCGCTGACCGGAAACAGCCAGACCGACGCGGCCAGCGAGCTCAGCGTGAAGCCGGTGGTGGGCGCCGCGCCGGTCAGCTCGCACAGCACCGCGGTCAGCGCGTGGAACGCCGACGGGTAGTACAGCGCGGCGTGGGTTTCGACGTTGCGCAGCTCGCCCATGTGGGTCGGCGAGGCCTGGCCGGTGTCGCCGATGAACCGGACGGTGTTGGCGTGCCAGACCGCGTCCCAGGTGCTGGGGATGCTCTGCCAGTCGCCGATGCCGCGCACCGCCGCCCACCCGATCAACGCCGCGCCCAGCAGCACCCCGGCGGCCACCGTGAGCATCGGTCCGGTCGGCACCGCAGCTTCGTCGGCCCGGTAACGGGCCAGCAGCACCCGAAAGCCCGCCGCGACGCCGACCAGCACCACCAGCGTGACCAGCGCCGTCGCAGCGTTCCACCCGATTCCGACCGCGCCGAACGGCACGATCGCCAGCCCGACCGCGCCGTAGGTCAGCGCCGGGCCGACCGCTACCGCGAGCGGCCAGGTCAGCCGTGCGGCCGCGGCGATGACCGTCCCGGGCACGATCAGCAGCAACAGCGCGGATACCACCCCGAACGCCAAGCCCACCGGACTAGTATGTCTGCCGGGGGTGACCCGGTTCGGCGCGGCGGGGCGCTGTCCGGAGAGCCCCGGATACTCACTGTGGTCACAGTTTGCCCGTTCCGCGGAAACTTTGAGGTGGCTGGCATGGCCTATGACGTCGCCCGGGTGCGGGGATTGCATCCGACGCTGGGTGACGGATGGGTACACTTCGACGCCCCGGCGGGCATGCTGATTCCGGACTCCGTCGCGACGACGGTCTCGACCGCGTTCCGCGGTTCGCTGGCGACCACGGCCGGCCCCCACCCCGCGGCACGGCGCAGCGCCGCGGTGCTGCAGGCGGCCCGCCAGGCGGTGGCCGACCTGGTCGGTGCCGACCCGCGCGGGGTGGTGTTGGGCGCCGATCGCGCGATATTGCTGACGGCGCTGGCCGATGCGGCGTCGTCGCGGGTCGGCCTGGGATACGAGGTGGTGGTCACCCGCCTCGACGACGAGGCCAACATCGCGCCGTGGCTGCGCGCCGCGGACCGCTACGGCGCCAAGGCCAAATGGGCCGAGGTGGATATCGAGACCGGTGAGCTGCCCACCTACCAGTGGGAGGGGCTGATCACCAAGTCGACCCGGCTGGTCGCCATCGCCTCGGCGTCGGGCACCCTGGGCACGGCGACCGACCTGCGCACGGTGACCAAGCTGGTCCACGAGGCGGGTGGGTTGGCGGTTGTCGACCACTCCGTCGCGGCGCCGTACCGGCTGGTCGACATCGACGAGATCGATGCCGACGTGGTGGCGGTCAACGCCGCCGCCTGGGGCGGTCCGCCGGTCGGGGCGCTGGTCTTTCGCGATCCGGGGCTGATCAACTCGTTTTCGTCGGTGTCGATGAACCCGCACGCCGCCGGGCCGGAGCGCTTAGAGGTCGGGGTGCACCAGTTCGGTCTGCTGGCCGGTCTGGTCGCCAGCATCGAGTACCTGGCTGCGCTCGACGAGTCTGCCCGCGGAACTCGCCGCGAAAGGCTTGCCGTCTCCATGCAATCGGCGTCGGCGTATCTGAGCCGGCTCTTCGACTACCTGCTGAGTTCGCTGCGGTCGCTGTCCCGGGTGATGACGATCGGGCAGCCCGAGTTGCGCATCCCGGTGCTCAGTTTCGCCGTGCACCAGGTGCCTGCCGAGCGGGTGGTGCAGCGGCTGGCCGACAACGGCGTCCTGGCGATCGCCAACCCCAGATCGCGAGTGCTCGAGCTGATCGGGGTCAACGACATCGGGGGTGCGGTCACCATCGGGCTGGGCCACTACTCGACGATGGCCGAGGTCGACCAGCTGGTCCGCGCGCTGGCGTCGCTGGGCTGAGTGCGCTTCGCCGCGACGGCGCGCGCACCCTTCGCCGCGAGTGTGCGCGTCGCCGGTCGACGCGCCGGGCGGAAACCCGTTTTTGGGCACGCTCGGCCAAAGCTAACCGACCGTCAAGACGACCTTTCCGGTCACCTGTCCCGACGACAGCAGCGCGTGCGCCTCGCCCGCCCGCTCGATGGGAAGACGCGCGCCGATCACCGGCTTCACCCGCCCGCCGGCGATCATCGGCCAGACCTCGGCCTGCACCGCATCGACGATGACGCCCTTGCCGTGCGGACCGCTCACCGGCCGCCCGCGCAGCGCGGTGGCGATCACCCGCGCCCGCTTGCCCAGCAGCGTGCCCAGGTTGAGTTCGCCGCGCACCCCGCCCTGCAGGCCGATGACGACCAACCGGCCGTCGGTGGCCAGGGCGTCGAGGTTGCGATCTAAGTAGGCGGCGCCCATGATGTCGAGGATCACGTCGGCGCCCGCACCGCCGGTGGCGTCGCGGACCGCCGCGACGAAGTCCTCGTCGCGATAGTTGACGGTGATCGCCGCGCCCAGGTCGCGGCAGAACTCCAGCTTGGCCGCCGATCCGGCGGTGACCGCCACCCGCGCGCCCAACACCCGCGCCACCTGGATGGCGTGGCTACCCACGCCGCTGGCCCCGCCGTGGATCAGCAGCAGCTGCCCGGCGGCCAACTCGGCGGCCATCACCAGGTTCGACCAGACCGTGCAGGCCACCTCCGGCAGCCCGGCCGCGTCGAGCAGGCTGACACCGGCGGGCACCGGCAGCACCTGCTCGGCCGGCACCGCGACGTACTCGGCGTAGCCGCCCCCGGCCAGCAGGGCGCAGACCTCTCGCCCGGCAGCCCATCTGCTCACCCCGGCGCCGACAGCGGCGACGACGCCGGAGACTTCCAGGCCGAGAATCTCGCTGGCACCCGACGGCGGCGGGTAGTGCCCGGCGGCCTGCAGCAGGTCGGCCCGGTTGACACCGGCCGCGCTGACCCGCACCAGCACCTCGCCCGGTCCGGGCTCGATGTTCCGAACCTCCCGCCAGACCAGTCGGCCGGCGGATTCGACGACGACGGCGTGCATGCTCGACAGGTTACGGGCTGCGGATCCGCGCGGTTTGGAACTGTGCCGCCTGCACCCAGCACCGCTACGCTTTTGGGCGGTGGCGTGGCAGAGCGGCCTAATGCACTCGCCTTGAAAGCGAGAGACGGCTAAACCCGTCCGGGGGTTCAAATCCCTCCGCCACCGCCGGCGTCGCTGCTCAACGCGCCGCCCCGCCCTTGCCTCGCCCGCCCCTTGTGCCGAGCATGCCCCACCCCTTGCGCCAGCATGCGCAAACTCGCACTGCTGGGGCCGATTCTGTGCGATTTTCTGCATTCTCGTCGCGACGGTCACCTGGTGGAACAACGCAGTCGCGGCTGGCGACCTGACCTAAGACCTCGTGGACGGCCCAAATTTAAGAGGCGGTACGGAGACGACACTGGTCAGTCCACCCGCGGGATCGCCGCCGCGATGGTATCCATCAGTGCGGTATACCGACCCGCTTCCGGGTCCCGGCCGGGCTTACCGCTGCTGATCAACCCGGCGGCCAGCCCGCGCTGCGGGTCGGCCCAGATGGCGACGTTGACCAGCCCGAGGTGACCGAACGCCGCCGGTGCGCCCCGACCGAACGGCCCGAACCGCGTCGACCCCAGCATGTAGCCGGTGCCCCAACGCAGCGGCACCAACCCGGTCGCGACGTCCGGGCGCAGCCGCCGGCACTGCGCCGTCGCGGCCCGCAGCGTCTCCGGGGCCATGATCCGCACCCGATCGAGTTCACCGCCGCGTCGCCAGATCTCGGCGAACCGAGACAGCTCGAAAGCGGTGGAGATGGTGTTCGACGACGGGATCACGCTGGTCAAAAATAACGGCTTGTTGGTGTAGGGGATGACCTCGTGCACGGTGCCGCCGATCGCTTTGCGGAACAGGCCCGCAATCGGCGCCGGCAGCGGCGCGCCGGTGGCGTGACTCGGCGCCACCAACGGCACGTCGTCTGGGGCCACCCCGAAATTGGTCCACCGGAACCCGAGCGGATCGAGGATCTCGGCGGCCAGAATGTCGCGGATGTTCTTACCCGTCGCCGCCGAGACGATCTCGCGCATGAGCGGCCCCCAGGTCAGCGCGTGGTACATGTGCATCCACCCCGGCGGGTACACCGGCCGCAGCGTGGCCAGCTGCTCGCGGGCGTAGGCGCTGTCGTCGACCCGGCGCACGTCCGGTCGCGGCCCGGTGGGAAACGGCACCCCGGCGCTGTGGGTCAGCACATGGCGGATCGTGGTACGGCCCTTGCCGTAGCGCTGGTAGCCCGGCAGGTAGTCGCAGACCCGGTCGTCGAGCGAGAAACAGCCCCGCTCGACCAGCATGTGCACCACCGTCGCGGTGATCGCCTTGGCCGCCGAGTATGCACAGAACGGCGTGTCAGTGGTCACCGGTACCTTCTCGGCGTCGGGCGGATCGGCCGGGGCGTTGCCCCAGCCGTGCCCGATCGCGCGGTTGAGCACCACCCGGCCGTCGTGCCGCAGGCACAGCTGGATCGCCGGGTGCATCCCGGCGGCATACCAGTGCCGCACGGCCTGCCAGATCCGTTCGATCGCAGCGGGGTCGATTCCGGTGTGGTCTTCTGCGCCGGTCGCGGTGACGGCGTCGAAGTCGGCTTCCACGCGGATCCTGCCGTCGGGTGCGCTGGGGCCGGCCATAGCGGTCAGGCTAGCTGAGATTGCAGCGAGGGCTGTGATCCGCTGGAATCCACGACCCGGGACGCAGTCTCAACCGGCCGCTTGGGCGATCTCGGACCCATACTCCAGCAGGAGCACCCCGGCGCCGATCAGCACCACGCCCCCGGCC
>NZ_JBYCKY010000085.1:0-12544 GCF_057473605.1 Mycobacterium sp. TH-M82
GTTAGGGTCCTCAACAGAGCCCGGGATAGGCATTAAGACCAGGCCGAGCAGCGTCCACATCAGCGGAGTCACTTCGTAGAGGAAGCCAGAAAGCGAGCTGAGCGGGGCGCCCGCGTAAATGCCGCTGTCGAGCTCGTTGAGCCCGGGCAATATCTGCACGTCATTCGCCATGTTCTCCAGTTGCGCGAACGGCGCGGCTGTCTGCATGTCCCGGATGGCCTGGCCGGAGAAGATCCCGGCAACGTGGTCGCCGAGCTCATTGTGAAGTTGGTTCGCGACATCCTGCGCCTGTTGCTGGCCGAGGTCACTGAGGGGAGGCCCGGGGTGATCCGGGGAGGGTGTGACCATTTGATCGAACGGCGGCAGCCGCTGTCCGTGCCGCAGGATGTCGATGACGATATCGGTGTGTTCATCGTCGGCGGTGAGCTCGATATCGGGCGCCTGTACGTCGGGCACGGGCGCTGTTGTCGGGGTGACGGCGATGACGCCGGCGCCCAGAAGGGCGACACCGCTGGTGACGTGACGGAAATGGCAGACCTGCATCAGATACCTGCAGCGAGCAGATCGCCGAGCGCCGCACCGGTGTCGGCGGCCGCCTGGCCGCTGGTGCTGGCACCGAGGTTGTGGATGGCGTCGGCGATGTCGTTGAACACCGCGCCGGGGAACTGGGCCAGCGCCGCGCCGACTTGGTCGAAACCGCTCTGCACCGTGTGTGTGATCGTCGCGGAATCTCCACCGAGGACGGCCTCCCAAATGTTCCAGAGTGCGACCTGCGCGGGCAGCATCACGTCACGCACGTCGACGAACAGGTCCGTCGGCAATCCCGGATCTTGCGGGATGGCATGTCCGTCCCAGCTGACCAACGTCCAACCGTCGGTGGGATTGCCCTCGACTTCGACGACGGCGGTGTTGGGCAGAAAAACGGTCGACAGCCCGTTCGGTACGGTGTGCGCCTCTTTGATCAGGTTCAAAAAGAAGGGGAGGTCGGGGTTTTTGACGTTCTGCATCACCCAGGCGAAGAGCGCCCCCGTGCTGCTGAACGCCACATCGGTGAGCTGGCCGTTATCGCTGATGACCTGGCTGTCCACCGCGTGGTCGTACATCGTCTGAATTCCGTCGGTGAATCTTTCGTCCAGAACTACCCCGTTGGTGTCGTGCGAGCCTGGGCCCGGCACCAACGCCAACCCGAACGGCGAGCCGAGCGACCATGCGGCCACGGTCAGGAAGGCCAGCCGCCCGCCCAGGCTTTCAATGGGGTCGAGCGCATAGATGCCGCTGTCAACCTCGTTGAGCTGGGGCAATATCTGCACGTCGGCGGCGGTGCCCTCGGTGCCCTCCAGATCAGCGAACGGCGCCGCGGTTTCCGTCACCCGGACAGCCTGCCCGGCGAAGATTCCGGCGACCGGGCCGAGCTGGTTGAAGAGTTTGTCCGCGACGTCCTGCGCCTGCTGGTGGCCGAGTTCGCTGAGCGGAGCCCCGGGATGGTCCGGGGAGGGGGTGAGGAGATTGTCGTACGGCGAGATCATCTGCGCGTGCCGCACGAAATCGATGACGACGTCTTGTGCACCGTCTTGTTCGCTGCTGGCGAGCTGAATGTCGAGCACTCGGACGTCGGGTAGAAACGCAGTTATCGGGGTAGCCGCCATGACGCCGGCGCCGACGAGGGCGACACCGACGGTTGCGGAGCAGCGCTCCTTGTACCGCATGCTACTTATCTGCCACACAGTAGATACTGTCGGCAATCTTTTCTGGTATGTCTTGACAGCACAGGACAAAAATTTGATATCTGGAGACATTCGGTCGTTCCGCAACAGGGCCGCAATGGGAGGCGCGACCGCGCGCTGCAGAGCGCTAATGAACGTCTGAGCCCAAAACCGGCTCAGACCTCAGGCGGCGAGAACGCCGGGGTGGGTCGCAGGCCCTTGCGGTAGTCGGTGGGACCGCAGCCAAACCAGCGTCGGCAAGACCGGGTGAGCACGCTCTGCTCGGCATAACCTATTTCGCGGGCGAGGTGGGACAGGCTGATCTGCGTGTCGCGCAGGTATCGCCCGGCTACTTCCCTGCGGGTCTGGTCGACCAAAGCTGCGAAAGTAGTTCCCTCGGCGGCGAGTCGGCGCTGCAACATCTTCGGGTGCAGGTTGAACTGATCCGCTATGACGTCGAGTGTGGCACGGCCGGTAGGCAGCAACTGTCGGGCGATCGCGCGAACCGATTCTGCGAGTGCGGTCTCATAGGCGGTGATGGCGTTGAGGTGTTCGACAAGAGCGCGGTGAGTAGCGTCATCCCGGTGCAGAGGTCTACGCAGGTCCGCGGCCCAGATCGTGAAACCAATATTTGGTTCGGCGAAATATACTGTGCTGCCGAAGTATTCAACATAATCCTGCACCGCGGTTAGTGGTTTGTGCGGCAGATGTACTGATAGCGGGCTGTAGCCGGGACCCAGCAGAAACCGCAGCACTCCGAGCGAAACACCGAGCGACAATTCAACGCCTTGTGGAGAGGGCGACACACGATCGACCAAATATTCGAATCTGAGGAAGTACCGTTCTCGGTTGTCCAGCGGCACCATGCTGAACCTGATTGCGGGGCTATACGCCGACATAAAGGTGCTGAAGATGCCCAACGCGTCAGCGACGCTGGCCGCGGTGCGGGCCGCCGCACCGACGGGACCGATGATTTCGATACCCTGCCGTTGTGCAAGACGCCGTCCGAAATCCGGTGTGGCGGTGGAGGCGGCGGCAGATTCGATCGCCCTCAGTACAGCCAAGACCGGTAGGGAGACGTCGTAGTTGTCGACGTCCTGTGGACGGATACCGGCTGCGCGCAAAAGGCTATCCGGATCACCGCCGAGTTCTCTGACCAGTCGCGGGTAGTTCGATAGCGACGTGCCACGGGCGATCGACATGTCCCAAATTGTCAAATGCTTGTCTTGAACTGTCAAGACGACGGTCGATCCGGTGGTCCACGGTTGGATCGACGCGGGACCGCGACGCGGGCTCCCCGCGCGCGACAACCAACCACAACAAGAGGACGCGCATGAGCGAGACGCTGAAACCGACTGCTGAGCAGTCTGCTGCGCTCGCGGCTCTCCCAATCGACGCCCACGTCGTGATGACCAACCTGTTGCAGTTCAAGAACCCTGGTGGTCTGGAGCACTATCTTCGGTACGGCCAAGAAGTGGCCCCCCTGATGGAGCGGGCCGGCGTCACCATCCGTTGGGCTGGTTTCACGCAGGCGACCATCCTTTCCGACGAGCAAACACTCTGGTAGACGGCGTGGGTCAGGTGCTCAACACCGTCGGTGGCGCCGATGGCGGTGACCCCGCCTTCGTGAAGCCCATCATCACGGAGTGGATGAACGTCCTTACCGCGGCCACCCGACACGGGCTACCGGCGATGCTGGAAACCGCATTCCACGGCATTGCCTCGGGCAACATCGTTGACGGTAGCGACAGACCTCAGCGCGATGCCGAACCCGGCCATGTCAGGTATCACCCCTGACGGCCCCAGCGGTCGTCGACTCCTTCTGCCGGGTCTAGCCGTTCACTACGCTGGCAGAAGTGACCGAAGCGCATCCCTTGCCGGCGTCATACCCGCCGTCCGCGGAGTTCGCCGCGCAGGCCAACGCCGGTGGGGAGTTATACCGTGAGGCCGAGCGGGATCCGTCGGCGTTCTGGGCCGACCAGGGGCACCGGCTGACCTGGGCTACGCCGTTCACGCAGGTGCTGGAGTACTCGCAGGCGCCGTTCGCGCGGTGGTTCGCTGACGGCAGACTCAACGTCGCCTACAACTGCGTGGACCGCCACGTGCAGGCGGGTCATGGTGACCGGGTAGCGATCTACTGGGAGGGTGAGCCGGCCGGCGAATGCCGCGCCATCACCTACGCCGCGTTGCTCGCCGAGGTGTCAAAGGCGGCTAACGCGCTGACCGATCTCGGTTTGGTCGCTGGTGATCGGGTGGCGATCTATCTACCGATGGTCCCGGAGACCGTGGTGGCGATGCTGGCGTGTGCGCGGCTGGGGATTTTGCACACTGTGGTGTTCGCCGGGTTCTCCGCGCACGCGCTGCGATCCCGGATCGACGACGCGCGGGCCAAGCTGGTGATCACCGCCGACGGCCAGTACCGGCGCGGTAAGCCGGTGCCGCTCAAAGCCGCGGTCGACGAGGCTTTAGACGAGAATCCCGCCGGGGCTCACACCGTCGGGCATGTGCTGGTGCTGCGTCGCACCGGCGTCGACGTGTCATGGACCGATGGCCGCGATCTGTGGTGGCACGACGTCGTCGACCCGGCGTCGCCGGATCATGCTCCGCAGGCGTTCGACGCCGAGCACCCGCTGTTTTTGCTCTACACGTCCGGAACCACCGGGACGCCCAAGGGGATTGTGCACACCAGTGGTGGCTATCTGGTGCAGTGCGCCTACAGCCACTACTACGTTTTCGATCTCAAGTGCGAGACCGACGTGTTCTGGTGCACCGCGGACGTCGGCTGGGTCACCGGCCACACCTACGCCGTCTACGGCCCGTTGGCCAATGGGGCCACCGAGGTCCTCTACGAGGGCACACCCGATTTCCCCGACCAGCACCGCCACTTTGCGATCATCGAAAAATACGGTGTGACAATCTATTACACCGCGCCCACGTTGATCCGGACCTTCATGAAGTGGGGTCGTGAGATTCCCGACGCTCATGACCTGTCCAGTCTGCGGCTGCTGGGGTCGGTGGGCGAGCCGATCAACCCGGAAGCCTGGCGCTGGTACCGGACGGTGATCGGTGCGGATGCGACGCCGATTGTCGACACCTGGTGGCAGACCGAAACCGGCGCGACGATGATCTCACCGCTGCCCGGTGTCACCGCCACGAAACCCGGCGCGGCGATGAGTCCGTTGCCCGGGATCTCGGTGCGGGTCGTCGACGATCACGGCAACCGGCTGACGCCGAACAGCGATACTGGCGAGCACACCACCGGCTACTTGGTGGTGGATCAACCGTGGCCGGCAATGGCCCGCGGCATCTGGGGCAACCGGCACCGATTCATCGAGGCCTACTGGTCGCGCTTCGCCGGGCAGGGCTTCTATTTCGCCGGCGACGGCGCTCGTTATGACGCCGACGGTGACATCTGGGTGCTGGGCCGCGTCGACGACATCATGAACGTGTCCGGGCACCGAATTTCCACCGCCGAGGTGGAGTCCGCGCTGGTGGGCCACGCCGCGGTGGCGGAGGCGGCGGTGGTGGGTGCGGTCGACGAGCAGACCGGCCAGAGCATCTGCGCGTTCGTGGTGCTGGTGGGCAGTTACGCCGGTGCGGGTGTCGCGATCGTCGACGAGCTGTGCGAGCGGGTCGTCGGCGAGATCTCGCCCATCGCCCGTCCCCGTGCGGTCCACGTGGTGCCGGAGCTGCCCAAAACCCGCAGCGGCAAGATCATGCGGCGGCTGCTGCGCGACGTCGCCGACGGCCGAGAGCTCGGCGACACCTCGACCCTGGTCGACCCGGGGGTTTTCCAGGCCATCCGGGCCGCCAAGTAATTCCTCAGGCCGGGACGGGGACAAATCCCGCGCCCGGCCAGTTCTTGGCCGCGAGGTCTGCCAGGACTGCGTTGATCGACACCACCACCGCGGGGGTGTGCAGCGGAATGTACTTGATCACGCAGGTCGGCAGGTCCTCGCTGAACGCGCCGTGGATCATTCCGACCAGCAGGTCGTTGACGACGACCGGACCGCCGGAGTCGCCCGGCCGGCCGCACACCTGCATGACGATGGTTCCAGGATCCTTGCCCTTTCCCCAGGTGACTCCGCAGGAGTTGCCGGTGGTTCGACCCTCCTTGCAGGCGATCTGACCGAAAACCGGGTCCGGGCCGATGCCGTCGATGGCGAAACCGCCGAAATTGCTCACGGGTGTGACCTTGGTGGGGTCGAACTCGATCACCGCGTAGTCAAGGTTTTCGTTGCCGGCCACCATGGTGCCCACCGTTCCGTTGCCCTCCGCATTCTCCACAGCAACCTCGGCGCCGGGGCCTCCGCAGTGCGCAGAGGTGAAACCGACCAGCGCACCGGTCCTGTCGTGACCGATCGAGGTCAAGGTGCACAGTGTGTCGCCGTCGACGACGATGCCTTCGCCACCGCCCATCACCACCTTGTCGTCGGCGGCCGCCGGGCCCGGTCGCACGGCGGGTGCCACCGTCACAACCACGGCCAGGGCCAGCAGTGCCGCTATGGCCGCTATGTCCGCTATGTCCGCTATGGCCGCTATCGTGCGCAGCACCTGGCGGTGTGCGGTCGACACAGCGGTTCTCCTGTCGGTCAGCCCCACCTCGGCCCGGGACGCAGTTTATCGTGACCCAGGGCCGATACCGCATGGCAACATAAACCGCGACGACAGTGAACAGGAGGACCGCCCAGTGAGCAAGGCCGATCGCAGGAAAAGCGCCAGAGCCCACCGTAACGGGGTACCCAACACCCTGGCCACCATTCCGTTGGTCGACCCGCATGCGCTGCCGGCAGACCCATCGTTAGGTGACCTGGTCAAGGATGCCACAGCGCAGATGTCGACGCTGGTGCGGGCCGAAGTCGAACTGGCCCGCGCGGAGATCACCCGCGACGTCAAGAAGGGCCTGACCGGCAGCGTGTTCTTCATCGCCGCGCTGGTGGTGCTGTTCTACTCCACTTTCTTTTTCTTCTTTTTCCTGGCCCAACTGCTCGACATCTGGCTGAAGGACTGGGCCGCCTACCTGATCGTTTTCGGGATCATGCTGGTGGTGACCGTGGCCCTGGCCCTATTCGGCTACCTGAAAGTGCGACGGATCCGAGGGCCGCGGCAGACCATCGAATCGGTCAGGGAGACCCGCACCGTGCTGCGTCCGGACCACGACGGGCATCGCAACGCGCACGATCCGCACGAGGACAAGACACCCATCGACCCGTCAGGCTGGTAGTGCCACTACCGGACCCGTCGATGACCCGCATCGACGGGCCATGGCGCCATCTCGACGTGCACGCCAACGGGATTCGCTTCCACGTCGTCGAGGCGAACCCGGTCGACGACGGCACTGTCGGCATGGTGGCGCCGACTCCTCCTACTGCGCGGCCGTTGGTGATCCTGCTGCACGGCTTCGGGTCGTTCTGGTGGTGCTGGCGTCACCAACTGCGTGGGTTGGCCGGTGCCCGGGTCGTCGCGGTTGATTTGCGGGGCTACGGCGGCAGCGACAAGCCGCCCCGCGGCTATGACGGCTGGACGCTCGCCGGCGACGCGGCCGGACTCATCAGAGCCCTGGGACACTCGTCGGCGACCCTGGTCGGTCACGCCGACGGCGGGCTGGTCTGCTGGGCGACCGCGCTGCTTCATCCACGCCTGGTCGACGCCATTGCCGTGGTCAGCTCACCGCATCCCGCCGCTCTGCGCTCGTCGGTGCTGACTCGGCGTGATCAGGGTTCTGCGCTGTTGTCGTCGTTGCTGCGCTACCAGGTACCGATCTGGCCGGAGCGTTCGCTGACCCGGCGGAACGGGGCCGAGATCGAGCGCCTGGTGCGTAGCCGCGCCAGCACCAAATGGCAGGCTTGCGAAGATTTCTCGGTAACAATGGGCTACCTCCGGCGGGCGATTCAGATTCCGTCGGCGGCGCATTGCGCATTGGAGTATCAGCGCTGGGCGCTGCGCAGCCAGCTCCGTGACGAAGGCCGGCGCTTCATGAGGGCGATGAATTGTCGTAGCATCGGCGTCCCCGTGCTGCACCTGCGCGGCGACGCCGACCCGTATGTGCTGGCCGACCCGGTCGATCGGACACGACGTTACGCACCGAACGGCCAATACGTGTCGGTCCGGGGCACGGGACATTTCAGCCACGAAGAAGCGCCGGATGAAGTCAACGGCCACCTGATGCGGTTCCTGACGCAGATCAGCTGACGCAAGTCTCGGTGGACACCGGATCGGTGTTCCCGATCTGGGTGAGTTGTTTTTCCACCTCTTTATCGGTCAGGACGAAACCGGTTTCGGCGTCGTCGACTGCCGCGCCGAACACCACACCCAGGACCTTGCCGTTGACGTCAATCAGGGGGCCACCGGAATTTCCCTGCTGCACAGTGCCTCTGATGGTGTACACCTGGCGGACAACGGTTGCGTTCCGATAGATGTCCGGACCCTCGAGCGGGATGGTGTCCCGGATCCGGGCCGGGACCGCCTCGAACACTCCACCACCGGGGTAGCCGAGCACCAGCGCGTTGGCGTCGGCCTTGGCCGGCGAATCCGCCCACATCAGCGGTGGCGACGGCAGCTCCGGTACGGCCAGGATCGCGATGTCGACTTTCGGGTCGAAGGAAACCACGGTGGCGTCATAGGATTTTCCGCCCGTTTCCACGGTTACGCTGTTCGAGCCGGCCACCACGTGCGCGTTCGTCATCACCCTGGTCGGCGCGATCACGAACCCGGTGCCCTCCAGCACTTTCTGACAACTCGGTGCCACCCCCCGGATTTTGAGCACGCTCGGCTCGGCGGCCGCCACCACCGGGCTGTCGGCCAGTGCGGCGTCCGGGGCGTCCACCGGAGCGATCGGGGTGCGGCTGAACGGTTCCAGCACGGCCGGCAGTCCGGAGTTGTCCAGCACCGCCGACAGCCGCTTCGGAACCGTCTTCAGCCAGGGAGGTGCGACGTCATTGACTTCGCGCAGCACCCGCGAGTCGTTGACCGCGGCGGCCAGGGCCGGCTGATTCGACGATGTCAGCGGTGCCGCCAACAGCCAGGCCGCCACCAAGACAACAGCCAACTGCAGCACCATACCGACGATCGAGTCGATACCTCGGATGCCGGGGCTGCGAATCGCCCCGCGTACCGCGCGGCCCAGCACAGCCCCGGCGACCTCGCCGACGACCACCATGGCCAGGATCAGAAACAACGCGGCGAACAGCTTTGCCCGGGGATCGCTGACCCGGTCGACCAGGTGCGGGGCCAACAACACCCCGGCCATAGCGCCCAGCGCCACGCCGACGAACGACAGCAGCGAGCCCAGCGCGCCGGACCGCCAGCCGGAGACCGCCGCGATGAAAGCGACCGCCAGCACCGTGACGTCCAGCCACTGGGATGGCGTCATCGCTGCGGCCCGCCCTGTTGACCTTGTTGGCGTTCGCCACCGACCAGCGCCATCGCCTCGTCCAGGCCACGAACGTCGCCCGCGTCCCAAGGCTGTGCCCATCCCGCCACATCCAGCATTGCCGAGATCACCTGGCCGGTGAAACCCCACACCAACATCTCGTTGAGCAGGAACGCCGGGCCGGCCCATCGGCGGCTGCGCGCGTCGCGGTAGACCATCAGCCGGTTCTCCGGGTTGATGAACGCGCGCACCGGGACCCGTGCCACGACAGCGGTCTCGGCGCGGTCGACCACATTGACCGGGCCGGGGTCTTGCGAGTAGGCCAGCACCGGCACGACGTGGAACCCGGACGGTGCAATGAAAGTCCTCTCCATCGTGGCCAATGGATGTAACCGGCGCGGGTCGACCCCGGTCTCCTCGTGTGCCTCCCGCAGCGCGGTTGCCACGGGTCCGTGGTCGTCGGGCTCGGTCGCCCCGCCGGGAAACGCCGCCTGGCCCGCGTGGTAGCGCAGCGTCGAGGCCCGCACCGTCACCAGCAAATCCGCGGCATCGGGCACCCCGGCGACTGCGCTGCCACCGCCTGACTGTGGACCGGAGAACAACACCAGCACCGCTGCGTCCCGCCCGGTGCCGACGATCCTCGCCGTGGCGCCCGCCGCCGTGACCATCGCCAGCACGTCGGCCGGCAGCCGGCGCCGGTAGGCCGCGGGTATGTGGTCGACGTTGTCGACCAGCGGACGCAGCCACGCCGGGCCGGCCCCCGGATCCAGCGGCGTCAGCGGCGGCTTCTCCCGTCCACGGGTGGGGCCTGCGTGCTCAACGTCATACAGCGGAGCGTCCCCAGCGCTCACCGGCATCTCCTTCGTCGATCCCTCTTTGATCCGTCGGGCAGGCCGAGAAGGCCTCGCCACCGCCGTCACTGGCGCGGGCCGCCGACCGCGGCGGCGATCTCCCCGGGATTGGTGAACGCCTGCGGAAGGATGCGGGCAACGCTACCGTCCGTTGTCAGCACCACGGTCGCGGGCATGACGTTAGGAACCCCCAGCGCCGCCGCGATCCGCCGCTGCCCATCTTGCAGAGTGGGCAGCCGGACGTCCAACTCGGCCAGCAGCGCCAGCGCGGCGGCCTGGTCGGCGTCTTGATGCACGGTGACCACCCTGACACCCGGACCGGCCCGCCGCTGGTACTCGGCCATCGCAGGCAGTTCAGCCCGGCACGGCACGCACCAGTAGGCCCACAGGTTCAGCACCACCTGACCCGCCTGCTGACCGGCCAGCACGCGAGCGGCGTCGACCGGCGCGCCGTTTGCGGCGCATTCGACGATGACCCCCCGCAACGCAGCCGGGCCTTGTTGCGCAGGGCCGTTCGACCCAGCCAGGCAGGGCGGCAGATCGGCACGCTCGCGCAGGCCGGCCAGAGCTGGGCCGGTGTCGGCGCGTTCGGCGGCGGTCGCCGGGCCGGTCGCACCCGGCCGCGACGCCGCGTGCCGCAGCTCGACGGCCAGCCCCGCGATCAGGGCCCCCGTCAGCGCCAAGACCACCGCCACGATTGCAATGGTCCATCGGGCTGAGGTGTTCACCGATGCGCCGCGAGGCCATCCTTGAGCCCGGCGAGGGCCAGCAGGTGCTCTCTCTCCGGGCCTTTGACCAAGGCGGCGGCCTCCCGTGGGTCGGTAGGGCCGATGCCGAACGACGGACAATCCTTGGCCAGCACGCACACGCCGCAGGCAGGTTTGCGGGCGTGGCACACCCGGCGGCCGTGAAAGATCACCCGGTGACTCAGGATCGTCCATTGGCTGCGCTCGATGAGCTCACCGACGACCTGCTCGACCTTCACCGGATCCTCCTCGGTGGTCCACCCCCACCGGCGCGCCAGCCGTCCGAAGTGGGTGTCCACGGCGATGCCCGGCACCCCGAAGGCGTTGCCGAGAATGACGTTGGCCGTCTTGCGTCCCACCCCGGGCAGACTGACCAGTTCGGCCATGGTGGCCGGCACCTCACCGTCGAACTGCTCCACCAGTGCTTGTCCAAGCCGAATCAGCGCTGCGGCCTTGTTGCGGAAGAAGCCGGTAGGGCGGATGAGGTCTTCCAGCTCGGTGCGCTCAGCCTGCGCGTAATCCAGCGCAGTCGGATACCGGGCGAACAACGCCGGTGTGGTCAGGTTGACCTTCGCGTCAGTACATTGCGCCGACAACACCGTCGCCACCGTCAGCTCCAGCGGTGTGGTGAAATCCAGCTCGCAGTGCGCGTTCGGAAATGCCTGCGTCAGCTTGCGATACATCCGCCGGGCACGTCGCACGAGCGCGACCCGGGTTTCGCTGGACCAGCGTCCAGACGACGCCGCGGCGGGTGCGGTGCGTGCGGTGGATCCGGTGGGCGCGGATCGCGAACTACGGGAGGGCTCGTCGACCATCACCTACCACCATCTACCACAGGGTAGGTGATTTGTGATCTAACCGAGACCTTCTCCTCCCTTCGCCGACCTTCCCCCGTGTTTACTCTCACCTTTGTGTCCTGGTTGCTGGTTGCCGCCATCCCCACGCTGCTGATGCTGGCCACCGTCGGGCTGGAACGCATCGAAACCGGGCTGAACCGCGCCGCCACTGCCGCCGCGCACGTCACGGTGCTGCTAGATCCTGGCGTGGACCACGGCGAACCGAACGCCGAGTGACCCGGGGTGCGAATCTGCGGTTTCGCGTAACTCAGCGAGCTCGTCGTGTGTAGCGTTGGCACGTCGGTTGGTGCCTATCTCTGGACTCATCCCGCGACCGGGTAGAAGCTGGTAGAAGTCGGTAGAAGTCGGTAGAAGTCGGTACTGTGCTGTTTTGTACCGCCACAAGAGCATCTAAGGGGCAACGTGGACGAGATCCTGGCGAGGGCCGGAATCTTCCAGGGAGTCGAACCCGGCGCCGTCGCCGCGCTGACGAAGCAGCTGCAGCCCGTCGACTTCCCGCGTGGACACACCGTGTTCACCGAGGGGGAGCCCGGTGACCGGCTATACATCATCATCTCCGGAAAGGTCAAGATCGGCCGCCGCGCGCCGGACGGCCGGGAGAACCTGCTGACCATCATGGGCCCGTCGGACATGTTCGGCGAATTGTCGATCTTCGACCCCGGGCCGCGGACCTCCACCGCCGTCACCATCACCGAGGTGCGGGCGGTCTCGATGGACCGCGACGCACTGCGGGCGTGGATCTCCGATCGGCCCGAGATCGCCGAACAGCTGCTGCGGGTGTTGGCCCGCCGGTTGCGCCGTACCAACAACAACCTGGCCGACCTCATCTTCACCGACGTACCCGGTCGGGTCGCCAAGCAGTTGCTGCAACTCGCTCAGCGGTTCGGCACCCAGGAGGGTGGTGCGCTGCGTGTCACTCATGACCTGACCCAGGAGGAGATCGCCCAACTGGTCGGGGCGTCGCGGGAGACGGTGAACAAGGCACTGGCCGATTTCGCCCACCGCGGCTGGATCC
>NZ_JBYCKY010000086.1:0-2126 GCF_057473605.1 Mycobacterium sp. TH-M82
CATCAGCCACGTGGTGTTCAAACCGGGCACCGTGGAGCAGATCCGGTCGGTGGTCCGCATCGCCGCGGAGGTACCCACCAAGCCGGTCATCATGCACATCGAGGGCGGTCGCGCCGGCGGGCACCACTCCTGGGAGGACCTCGACGACTTGCTGCTGGCCACCTACTCGGAGCTGCGCTCGCAGCCGAACATCACCGTCTGCGTCGGCGGCGGTATCGGCACTCCCGAACGTGCGGCCGACTACCTTTGCGGCCACTGGGCGAGAGCGCACGGATTCCCGCCGATGCCCGTCGACGGCATCCTGGTCGGCACCGCCGCGATGGCCACCCAAGAATCCACCACCTCGCCGTCGGTTAAGCGGATGCTCGTCGACACGCAGGGCACAGACCAGTGGATCAGCGCCGGAAAAGCCCGGGGCGGCATGGCTTCCAGCCGCAGCCAGCTCGGCGCGGACATCCACGAGATCGACAACGCCGCATCGCGGTGCGGGCGGCTGCTCGACCAGGTCGCCGGCGACGCCGGCGCGGTCGCGGCGCGCCGCGACGAGATCATCGCGGCGTTGGCCAACACCGCCAAGCCCTACTTCGGCGACGCCGCCGAGATGACCTACGCTCAGTGGCTGCGCCGCTACGTCGAGTTGAGCATCGGCGACGGGGACTCCACCGCTATATACCCCCCCAGCGCCGCACCGCACAGTCCGTGGCTGGCCGACACCTGGCGAGACCGATTCGGCGCAATGCTGCAGCGCGCTGAATCCCGGCTGCACGAGCAAGATTTCGGTTCCATCGAGACGCTGTTCAACGACGAGCAGCTGCTGGAACGGCCGGCCGATGCCATCGCCACCCTGCTGACCCGCTACCCCGACGCCGAGACCGTGCAACTGCACCCTGCCGACGTGGCGTTCTTCGTGACGCTGTGCAAGACGCTGGGCAAGCCGGTCAACTTCGTCCCGGTGATCGACAAAGACGTGCGCCGCTGGTGGCGCAGCGATTCACTGTGGCAGGCTCACGATGCGCGTTACGACGCCGACCAGGTGTGCATCATCCCCGGGACCGCATCGGTGGCCGGCATCACCGGCGTCGACGAACCCGTCGGCGAGCTGCTGGACCGGTTCGAGCAGACAGCCGTCGATCAGCTGCTGTCGACCGGGGCGCAGCCCGCGCCGGTGACCGCGCGCCGGCAGGGTCGCGCCGGTGTCACCGGGCCGCTGGCCGTCATGCTCGACGTTCCCGACGTGCTGTGGGCCGGCCGCACCGCGGCCAACCCGGTACACCGCATCGCCGGCGCCGGCCAGTGGCAGGTGCATGACAACCGCACCGCCACCCACCCGTCCACCGGGGCGCGGCTGGAGGTCGTCTCGGACGAGCAGGTGACGCTGAGCGTTCCGTTGTCGGGCACCTGGATCGACATCCGGTTCACTCTGCCGGCAACCGTCGCCGACGGCGCCACCCCGCTGGTGTCCGCCGGCGATGCCGCGGCGGCGATGCGCTCGGTGTTGGCCGTCGCCGCCGGCGCCGACCGGCCGGACGCGCTGCCCCCGGTACATGACGGCACGGCCAACCTGACCGTCGACTGGGACCCCGAACAGGTGGCCGACCACACCGGCGTCACCGCCACCTTCGGCGGACCGCTGGCTCCGGGACGGTCCACGGTGCCCGACGCGCTGGTCGGGCGCTGCTGGCCCGCGGTGTTCGCGGTCATCGGCTCGGCGGTCACCCACACGGGCTTCCCGGTGGTGGAGGGTCTGCTTTCCCTGGTGCACCTGGACCACGCCGTGCACCTGCTGAGTCCACTGCCCGACGCACCGACCCAACTGAAGGTCACCGCAACGGTTTCCACCGTCACCGACACCGAGGTGGGCCGTGTCGTCCCGGTCTCGGTGACCATCGCCGACACTGGCGCAACCGGTGGCGCCGTACTGGCCACCCTGGCGGAGCGGTTCGCGATCCGCGGCCGCACCGGTGCCGCTGAGCTCACCGACCCGGTCCGGGCCGGCGGTGCGTTCTCCGCCGTAGGCGGCACCACCGACACCCCGCGCCGCCGCCGTCGCGACATCACCATGACCGCACCGGCGGACATGCGGCCGTTCGCGGTGGTGTCCGGCGACCACAACCCGATCCACACCG
>NZ_JBYCKY010000087.1:0-9970 GCF_057473605.1 Mycobacterium sp. TH-M82
TGCGCACCGCCCGCGACAAACCGTCGTCCATGGTGAACCGCTCGCGGCTCCAGTCCACCCCGTCGCCCAGCCGCCGCATCTGGGTGCCGATCGTGCCACTGGAGTCTCGCTTCCATTCCCACACCAAGGCGGCGAAGCGCTCCCGGCCGACGTCCTCTTTGGTCCGGCCTTCTTCGGCCAACCGGCGCTCCACCACCGTCTGCGTGGCGATACCGGCATGATCCATCCCCGGCAACCACAGCACCTCATAACCCTGCATTCGCTTGCGGCGGGTCAGGATGTCCATCAGGGTGTGATCCAGCGCGTGCCCCATGTGCAGGTTGCCGGTCACGTTCGGTGGCGGCAGCACGATCGAATACCCGGGTTTCGAGCTGGCCGGTTCCGCGGTGAAGTAGCCGGCGTCGACCCAGCCCTGGTAGATGGCGGCTTCGACCGCACCCGGGTCCCATGATGTGGGCAGGTCTGGCGCGTCAGCGGCACCGGGGCTGGCAGTCACCGGTTAATTCTAGGAACGCCCGCCGAGCAGACGCGAAAGCCCCTAATTCCGGGGTGGATCAGGGGGCTTTTGCGTCTGCTCACGCCAGGAGCGGATTACTTCTTGCCGCCGAGTAGACCGCCGAGGACTTCGCCGATCGCACCGCCGGCCTTGCCGCCCAGCATGTTGCCCAGGATGCTGCCCATCGACGTGCCGCTCCCGCCGCCGGTGCCGCCGGTGCCGCCCAGGATGCTGCCCAGCACGTCGCCGAGCCCACCACCGGAGCTCTGGGAACCCTGCTGGGCCGGTTCTTTCTTCTGGCTCAGCTGCTTGCCGATGTAGGCCAGCACGATCGGCGCCAGTATCGGCAGTAGCTTCTGCATCAGGTCACTGTTGCCGCCGCCGGCCTCGGCCAGCGCCGAGGCGACCTGACCCGCGTCATTGCCGCCGAAGATGTTCGCGATTGCCTTCAGTCCGTCTGCGGCGTCGATCTGGCCCACGTTCACTTGACCGTTCAGGCCGTCCAGCAGCCCCCGGGCGGCGTTGGCTGCCGATTCGATGCCGGACGCGTCGCCGGCATCCTGCGCGGTGTGTTACAAGCCGCTGACCAGCACCGGGACCAGTGTCTGAATCGTGCTGCCCACCTCACCCTCGTCGGCGCCGAGATGGCCGGCGATTTCCTGTACGGGGATCTGGGCGAAGAGATCATCAAGACCGGCCATGAGATGTCATTTTCCTTGCAGGGATGTCACCGACTGAATGGGTTGGTGTCGACATTAACCCAACCGGGTGACGTCCAGCGACACTTCCGCGGCCGGGAGTCGGGCCAACAGCGCGTCGCCCATCGCCGCTGCCGGAGTGAGCACACCACGTAGGTCGGACAGCTTGTCCCGGTCCAGCGCCAACGTCAGGCCGCTCTCGCCCAGCAGCACCGAGGTGGCCTGGTAGCCGGGATCCCCGCGCTGCGTCATGGTAGCCAGGTAGCGGGCTCCGGTCGTCGTCGTGGTGTAGGTCTCGACCCGGTAGTGACCGCGTTGACGGGCGGCTTCGCTGGGCCCGCTTCCCGGGGCCGGGGTGAACCGTCTCACCAGTCCATCCGGCAGCAACCGGAAATAGCGGCCACCCAACTGCCACACGGTGTTGCCGACGGCGGTGGCGAGCCCGGAGAGCGCAGGCGCCGCCACCGACGAGCCGACGCTCATGTGTTCCGCATACCGGAACCGTCGGCCGTACGCCCACCCGAGCAGCGTGTTGCTGCGCCGCACAATCCGGGTGTTGACCGCCGCCATCGCGAACCCCGCGGTCCAGATGCCAGCCAGCTCGGGCACGATCGCGCCGCCGCGCCGCCACGGCAGGTCCGGCTGCCGGCCGAGGTCGGGTTCGGCGGCGCGGTCGGCGCTCAGCGTGTAGGGGTCGTTGAGCTCGCGACGTACCTCAGGGTGGCGCGACGAGGTGCGCAACACCTCGACCATCGAGGCTATGGTGCCGCCGGAGAAGCCGCCGGAGAAGCTGCGCAGCACGAAATCGGTGTCGGCGAGCTCGCCTGCGCGGTCTTCGCCCGCCCGGCGGTAGAGCGCGTACACGCTCAGGTCCGATGGAATGGAGTCGAATCCGCAGGCGTGCACGATGCGCGCGCCGGTATCGACGGCCTGCTTGTGGTACAGGTCGATGCTGTCACGCAGGAACGTCACCTCGCCGGCCAGGTCGGCGTAGTCGGTGCCGGCAACGGCACACGCCGCGACGAGCGGCAGCCCGTAGCGGGTGTAGGGCCCGACCGTGCTGATCACCACCCGGGTCCGGGCGGCCAGCGCGTCCAGCGTCGACGGCTTGGCCGCGTCGGCGATCAGGACCGGCCAGTCCCGTGCTGCGGGGCCCAGGTCATCGCGCACCGCGCGCAGTCGCTCAGCGCTTCGGCCCGCCAGCCCGATCCGGGCACCGGCCCCGGCTGTGGCTGTGGCTGTGGCTTCGGCAACGGTGGCCAGGTAGCCCGCGGTGAGCTTGCCGACGAAACCGGTCGCCCCGTAAACGACTACGTCAAGCTCACGGTCAAGCTCACGGTCAAGTTCACGGCCAAGCTCACGCGATGCTTTGGGCATCTGCCGAACGCTACCCGCAAAGCACGACGGCGCAGGATCGTGGCCCGGCGCCGTTGTGTGCCGTCGTGGATCGTCGTGTTGAAGCCGGCAGTCAGCCGCGCCGGCCGCAGGTCGGCCACGCACGCAGGCCCTGTGTCCGCAGCACGTTCTCGGCAACCCGGATCTGCTCCGCCCGGCTGGCGTTGTGCGGCGAGCCCGAACCGCCGTTGGCCCGCCAGGTGCTCGAGGTGAACTGCAGGCCACCGGAGTAGCCGTTACCGGTGTTGATCGCCCAGTTGCCGCCGGACTCGCAGGCCGCGATCGCGTCCCAGTTCACGCTGTATGCCCTGACCGGAGCGGGAGCCGGTTCGGGCTCCGGGGCCGGCCGCGGCTCTAAAGGCAGCTCCCACAGTGCCGGCAAAAGGCCTTCAGGAGCCGGCGAGAGGCCTTCAGGAGCCGGCGGGAGGCCTTCAGGAGCCGGCGGCAGATCCCATGGCGACGGTGGCGGCTGCGCCGGAAGCGCCGGAGCTTCCGTGTCATAGGGGGCATAGGGGGCATAGAGGGCGGCCAACGCGACGTCCTGCACGGTCACCGGGCCGGCCGGCGCGGTCGTCTCGGCATCATCCGCGGCAGCGGTGCCGATCGGCGCGGTGGCGAGCACCGTCGCGAGCGCGGCCAGGCTGAGCGTCTTGCGGACGTGATTCACTGTCGCTCCTTTCGCTGAACGCGCGCCGAAGCAAGCCCACGGGTGTGGGCTCGGGTGCCCGATGCGGGCGGGAATGTGTGCCTCGGGACGTGCCGTCTGGTTCCGGCACGGCAGCGGGGGCACGATCTGCCCGGCCGGCCTACTGTCCGGCGGCTGCGGATCGGCTGTCGCCGCCCACAGCCCCGCTCACGCGTGGATCGGTTATTCAATTTTGTGTTAGCCATTTATGGCCGAGAAGGACCGTACGAGATCGATGTGCATTAGTCATCTCGGGCGCGATCGGTATCTCGGACGGATAACGGCCCGATCACGCGATCTATTTACCAATATCTTCCGAGGTCACGGGGAAGGCTTACCACGAGCCAGCAGTCGAGTGACAACGGCATGATCGTGAGTCAAATCACGTAAATATTGTGAGCTGGGACACGACGTTGCAGTGCCTCCCGCCCGAATGATCATGCGGAAGCACATAACGTACCGATCACAAAAGATGTGACGAATTACTCAATTTCTGGGATCGGAATTTCCCAACGCCGGCAGATCGGCCGGTGTGTTGAGGTTGGTCAGCGGCCGCGAGTCGGACAGCACGATCCGCTGAGTGTCGAGCAGGCCGACCAGCGCGCCCATCCGGCGTTCGCCGGCGGCCACCAGCGCGTCGATCCGATCGGCCAGCCGGGTCCGGTACACCCCGGCCAGATAGTGATCACGTCCATCCCACGGCAACACCGCGTCGGCGTCCAACCGCGCGGCCGGGCCGGCGAGCGCGTCGATCAGATCGACAGTCAGCAACGGCATGTCGACCGCGCAGACGAAGGCGCGCTGCGCACCCGCCTCGGCGGCCGCCCGCAGTCCCCGCCCGGCCGCCGCCAGCGGACCGAGTCCGGGCACCTCGTCACGTAGCAGTCGCGCCGACAATCCGGGCAGCGCCTGTCCGCCGGCGGCCACGACGAAAACCGGATCGCACCGCTGCGACGCGACGGACACCGACTGCTCGATCAATGTCCGCCCGTCGAACGACCCCGGTACGGTCAGCGTCGCTTTGTCGCGGCCCATCCGGCGCGATGCCCCGCCGGCCAACACCACCCCCGCCAGCGCCCGCCAGCCCCCGCCAGCCGGGCGTTCGGCGTACCCGGTCAGGCTCGTCAGGCTACGGTCCAGGTGTCACGTCCACGCAGCAGCGATTGCAGTGCAGCAACGTCGTGCGGGGCGGCCTGCGCAGCCGCACCGACCTGCGCCCGGGCCGCGTCGTCGTAGGTGGGTTTGCTGACCTGACGGAAGATGCCCATCGGGACGTGCGTCAGGTTCTGATCGGACAAGCGGGACAGCGCAAACGCATACGACGAGTCCTCCAGCGTGGCGTCGTGGACGACGATCTCGTCGGCGGACACGTTGGCGGTCTTGGTGACCTCGAGCCCGTACCCGGATTTGACGACGCAGAATTCGCCGCCGGCGCCGAAGACGATCGGCTCGCCCTGACAGACGTTGATCATCCGGTTCTCGGCGCCTTCCTTGCGCAGCAGGTCGAACGAGCCGTCGTTGAAGACCGGGCAGTCCTGCAGGATCTCCACCAGCGCCGACCCGCGGTGCTCCATCGCACCGCGCAGCACCTCGGTGAGCCCCTTGCGGTCGGAGTCGAGTGCCCGGCCGACGAACGTAGCCTCGGCGCCAATCGCCAGTGAGACCGGGTTGAACGGGTTGTCCAGCGAGCCCATCGGTGTCGACTTGGTGATCTTGCCGGTTTCGGAGGTCGGCGAGTACTGGCCCTTGGTCAGCCCGTAGATCCGGTTGTTGAACAGCAAAATGGTGATGTTGACGTTACGGCGCAGCGTGTGGATCAGGTGGTTGCCGCCGATGGAGAGCGCATCCCCATCGCCGGTGACCACCCATACCGACAGGTCTTCACGGGCCACCGCCAACCCCGTCGCAAACGTCGGTGCGCGGCCGTGGATCGAATGCACACCGTAGGTTTCCAGGTAGTACGGGAAGCGGCTGGAGCAGCCGATGCCACTGATGAACACGATGTTTTCCCGGCGCACTCCCAGCTCGGGCAGGAAGTTGCGGATGGTGTTGAGGATCACGTAATCGCCGCAGCCCGGGCACCACCGCACTTCCTGGTCGGAGGCGTACTCCTTCGCCTTCTGCGGTTCGTCGGTGGTGGGCACCTCACTGTCTTTGGTGGGCACCAGACCGAGATCCACACCCGCCAGGCTGCCGCCGATCAGGTCAGTCATTTGTCTGTACTCCTGCTCCGACCGTAGCCACCGCCAACCTGGCCACCATCGTCTTGTCGTCTTCAATCTCGGCCAGTGTCCCGCGTGTCCCGCTCAGCGCGGCACGGATGACGCGCCCGATCTCGTCGGCGAGGAATGCGACGCCCTGGACCTTGGTCACCGACTGGATATCGACCAGGTAGCGCCCGCGCAGCAGCAACGCCAGCTGGCCCAGGTTCAGCTCCGGTACGACAACCTTCGGGTAGCGGCGCAGCACGTCACCCAGGTTGGCCGGAAACGGATTGAGATAGCGCAGGTGGGCGTGCGCGACTTTGGTGCCTTTGCGGCGGGCACGCCGGCAGGCCTCGCCGATGGGGCCATATGAGCTGCCCCAGCCGATCAGCAGGAGTTCCGCGTCCCCGGAGGGATCGTCGACCTCGAGATCGGGAACACCGATGCCGGCGATCTTGGCCTGACGAATCCGCACCATCATGTCGTGGTTGGCCGGTGCGTAGGAGATCTCGCCTTCGCCGTTGGTCTTCTCCAGCCCTCCGATGCGGTGTTCGAGGCCCGGGGTTCCCGGGATGGCGAACTGCCGGGCCAGGGTTTCCGGGTCGCGCGCGTACGCCTGGAAGTCGTCGCCGGCCTGGGCGAGCGTGCGGTCGATGGGCGCGATCGAGCCGATGTCGGGCACCCGCCACGGCTCGGACCCGTTGGCGATCGACCCGTCGGACAGCAAAATCACCGGGGTTCGGTAGGTCAGCGCGATACGGGCGGCCTCGATGGCAGCATCGAAGCAGTCCGACGGCGTGCACGGGGCCAGCACGGCAACCGGGCATTCGCCGTTGCGCCCGTACAGCGCCTGCAGCAGGTCGGCCTGCTCGGTCTTGGTCGGCAGCCCGGTGGACGGGCCGCCGCGCTGGACGTCGACAAGCACCAGCGGCAGCTCGGCCATCACGCCGAAGCCGACCGCTTCGGACTTCAGCGACAACCCGGGGCCGGAGGTGCTGGTGACACCCAGCGCTCCGCCGTAGGAAGCGCCCAGCGCCGCGCCGATGCCGGCGATCTCGTCCTCGGCCTGCAGCGTGATCACGTCGAAGCGCTTGTGCTTGGACAACTCATGCAGGATGTCCGAGGCCGGGGTGATCGGATAGCTGCCCAGAACGACCCGGGTGCCGGCCAGTTGTCCGGCGACGATAAGCCCGTAGGCCAACGCGGTGTTGCCGGAGACCTGCCGGTATTCGCCGGGCGGCAGCATGGCGGGCGACACCTCGTAGGTGGCGCCGAACGCCTCGGTGGTCTCCCCGAAGTTCCAGCCGGCCTTCAGCGCCAGCACGTTGGCTTCGGCGATGTCGGGCTTGCCGGCGAACTTCTCCCGGATGAAGATCTCGCTGGTCTCGACCGGGCGGCCGTACATCCAGGACACCAGGCCGAGGGCGAACATGTTCTTGGCGCGCTGACCGTCCTTCTTCGAAACGCCACTGGGCTCGACCGCGCCCAGCGTCAGCGTGGTCATCGCCACCGACTGCACCTCATATTCGGAGAGCTCACCGTCCTCCAGTGGGTTGCCGTCATAGCCGACCTTGGTCAGGTTACGCTTGGTGAATTCGTCGGAGTTGGCGATCACCAGCCCGCCTCGCGGCAGGTCTTCGATGTTGGCTTTCAGCGCCGCAGGATCCATCGCGACCAGCCCGTCGGGCCGGTCGCCGGCGGTGAAGATGTCAAAGTCCGCGATCTGGATCTGAAACGACGACACCCCGGGCAGCGTGCCCTGCGGCGCCCGGATCTCGGCGGGGTAGCTCGGCTGGGTGGCCAGGTCGTTACCGAATACCGCAGCTTCGGCGGTGAACCGGTCACCGGTGAATTGCATACCGTCGCCGGAGTCACCGGCGAAGCGGATCACGACCTTCTCGAGCTTGTGCCGCTCATGTGTCGCTTCCGACCCGGCCTGGTCGCCCTGGTCAGCTTGGCCACCGTCCGGACCCACGTCCCCGCCTTCCGTCGTTGTTCCCACCCCAGCCCTTCACATCGCGACCGCAAGCGCACACCGTAGTCGACCCCGACCAAATTTTCACGTCACTGCCGGTACCGATTATTGCACCGCTCTTAGGGATGCCTCGACGCCACGCGCTACCGACCCACTGCGAACCGGCCACAAAATACCGAGGTCACGGTCCCACACCAGACAGCTGTGGGTTGCGATGTGGTGTTCGTCACTATTGCTGACAGTTCAAGGTTAAGAAAGTTGGGGGACGGGTGGGTAACACCCGCTAGCGTCACCGCACACCCCGCCGGTGCCAGCCGCGCCGACTGTGCAAGCTGATGTAGGCTTCCCGAACGAAGCGATGGTTCCTTGTCCGGGTCGTTGGTGGGGAATGATCTGCCCCCCGCAGAAACCGACGTACCCCTTACCCGAGGACTCGCTACGTGGCAATCAGACAGGCCGCAAGCTACGCGCATCTGAGCGAAGCTCAGGTCGAAGCGCTCGGGCGCGAATTGGACGCAATTCGACGCGGCGTCGAGGACACCCTCGGCGCCAGGGACGCCGCCTACATTCGTCGCACGATCGTGTTCCAGCGGGCGCTGGACGCCGCGGCGCGACTGATGATCCACCGCAGTCGGACCACGCCGGGCTGGCTGCTGGGCGCGATCGCCCTAGCCGTCGCGAAGTGTGTTGAAAACATGGAGATCGGTCACAACGTGGTTCACGGCCAATGGGATTGGATGAACGACCCCGAGATCCACTCGACTACCTGGGAATGGGATATGACGGCCGTGGCGTCGCAATGGCGCTCTTCCCACAACTACACCCACCACGTGTTCACCAACATCGTCGGCATGGACGAGGACATGGGTTTCGGCATCATGCGGGTTACCCGTGACCAGCCTTGGCGACCCGGCCACCTCCTGCAGCCACTGGGAAACATAGTGCTGGCGGCAGTGTTCGAATGGGGCGTTGCCCTGCACGCCCTGGCCGCCGGCCGCGAGCACGCCGCCACGGAGATCCAGAAATCCGCGGCGACCCGCGCGTTCGCCCGCAAAGTCGCCCGCCAATTGACCAAGGACTACGTGCTCTTTCCAGCGATCGGTGGACGCCGGTGGCTCCGGACCCTGACGGCTAACGCCGGCGCCAACCTGACGAGGAACTTGTGGGCATACCTGGTGATCTTCTGTGGCCACTTTCCCGATGGCGCCGAGAAATTCGACCGAGCTGTGCTGGAGCGGGAGACCAAATCCGAATGGTATCTACGACAGATGCTCGGCAGCGCGAACTTCGACGCGGGACCCGTACTGGCGTTTCTCAGCGGCAACCTGTGCTACCAGGTCGAACATCACCTCTTCCCCGACCTGCCCAGCAATCGCCTGGCACAGATCGCTGACCAGGTGAGCGCGTTATGCGACAAATACGACCTGCCATACAGCACCGGCCCGCTACCACGTCAGTACCTGCTGGCGCTGCGCACCATCTGCAAGCTTGCGCTCCCGAACGTTTTCCTGACCCGCCGCGGCGGGTAGTTAGGCACTCTTGTCGCGCCGCTCGGCGCGCGCCGGCTTGCGCGGCACGATCGTCGGCAGCACGTTGTCCTCCACCGTCTCCTTGGTCACCACGACCTTAGCGACGTCGTCGCGGCTGGGGATGTCGTACATCACCGGCAGCAGCACTTCTTCCATGATCGCCCGCAGCCCCCGCGCGCCAGTGCCGCGGTGGATCGCCTGGTCGGCGATCGCCTCCAGCGCGTCGTCGGTGAACTCCAGTTCCACACCGTCCATCTCGAAAAGCCGGGTGTACTGCTTGACCAGGGCGTTCTTCGGCTCGGACAGGATCTTGACCAGCGAATCCATGTCCAGGTTGGTCACCGAGGCCACCACCGGCAGCCGGCCGATGAACTCGGGAATCAGCCCGAATTTGATCAAGTCCTCGGGCATCACCTCGGCGAAGTGGTCGCTGGTGTCGATCTCGGCCTTGGAGTGGACCTCGGCACCGAAGCCCAGGCCGCGTTTGCCGACGCGGTCGGAGACGATCTTCTCCAAGCCGGCGAACGCGCCCGCCACGATGAACAGCACGTTGGTGGTGTCGATCTGGATGAACTCCTGGTGCGGGTGTTTGCGGCCACCCTGCGGCGGCACCGACGCCTGGGTGCCCTCCAGGATCTTCAGCAATGCCTGCTGCACGCCCTCACCGGAGACATCCCGCGTGATCGATGGGTTCTCGCTCTTGCGGGCGATCTTGTCGACCTCGTCGATGTAGATGATTCCGGTCTCAGCGCGCTTGACGTCGTAGTCAGCGGCTTGGATCAGTTTGAGCAGAATGTTCTCCACGTCCTCACCCACGTACCCGGCCTCGGTCAACGCGGTGGCATCGGCGATGGCGAACGGCACGTTGAGCATCATGGCCAAGGTCTGCGCCAGGTAGGTCTTGCCGCAGCCGGTCGGCCCGAGCATCAGAATGTTCGACTTGGTCAGCTCGACCGGCTCCCCGGATCGGGAAACGCGGCCCTTCTCG
>NZ_JBYCKY010000088.1:0-2421 GCF_057473605.1 Mycobacterium sp. TH-M82
TGGATTGTTTTGCCACCGACATGCCGTATCTGACCAACACCGTCACTTTGGACCCGGTGATCAAAGACATCAACGGCCAGCCGGCGCCCCGGATCACCTACAACATCGGAAAATTCGAGACGGCCTCCGAAGGCTTCTTCATCCCGGCAGTCACCGCGATGATGGGGGCATCCGGCGCTCAGCTGTTCGCCGCCCTGCCCAAACGTCTCGTAGCCCAGCTCTCGGGCCCACCCTTACCCAGCGGCAAGCACTGCATGGGGGGGATGCAGATGGGTGTGGACCCCAAGACCAGCGTCCTCGATGCGTACGGGCGAATGCACCAGATGGACAACGTCTACTGCGCCGACGGCAGCTTTTTCGTCACCTCCAGCGGCAGTCCGCCCACCCAAACCATCATGGCGGTGGCGCTGCGCAACGCACGTGCGCTGGCCGGCCAGTCGCAGAGCTCATCGTCCAGCACCGCTCAGACGGCGGGTATCCGTCCGTGACCGGTACGAATGGTTGCTGTCTCGGTGTGGGTCTTGGATGAAAGGCGACATGATGGCTGAACTGGCGGGCTTCAATTTGGGTAGGAAACGCACTCGGCGGGTGGACGCTGCGGTCCGCTGTCATCGCGTGATCGATCTACCGACCATCGCCACGGTGCTTCTCGCCGCGGGCATAGCACCACTGGCCACTTCACCGGCGGCACAAGCCGACATCCTCGACCTGCTCGTCGATCCCGTTATCGAACCATTCCCAGCGGCAGTAGACTTCACCGGCCTCAGCCATGCCCTGGCAGATCCCGCTTCTGCCGCCGGTTTGGCCGGCTTTGACCTGGACAGCCTGGATCTTGTTGATCCATTGGCCTCGGCTAGCGATCTGCCCCTGGGCGGTCTGCTTGCCGGCTTGTTCGACACGGTGATCTACCAGCCGGTGTACTTCCTCAGTCAGGCCTGGATCACCAGCCCTGTCGGCGAGTTCATCGACAACACGCTGCTCAACCCGATCAGTCAAGACCTCATCGGGCGGATTTTGATCGGCAACGGCGCCCCGGGCATGGACGGCGGAACGGTTCTGCAAGCCGCCGGTCAGCCCGGCGGGTTGTTGTTCGGCGACGGCGGAGCCGGCGGCACCGCCGCCAGCGGGCAGGGCGGTCTCGGCGGAGCCGCCGGCCTGACCGGCAACGGTGGCGACGGTGGCGCCGGAGCCGACGGCGGCAACGGCGGCGACGGCGGCGACGGCGGATTCCTGATGGGCAACGGCGGCACCGGCGGCGTCGGCTCCGCCGGCGGTGCCGGTGATAACGGCGGCAACGGCGGTGCCGGCGGTTTCGCCGTCGGCTGGCTGTTCGGCAACGGCGGTGCCGGTGGTGCGGGTGGTGCCGGCGGGACCGGTACCGCCGGCACCACCGGTGACTCGGGCTTGCCGGACACCGCCGGCACCGAGGGCGGTGCCGGCGGTGTGGGTGGTATCGGCGGTAGAGGCGGCAGCAGCAGCCTGCTGCTCGGCGATGGCGGTAACGGCGGGACCGGCGGTGCCGGCGGGACCGGGGGTGTCGGCGGCGCCGGCAGCAGCGGCGGAAACGGCGGCGACGGGGGTGTCGGCGGCAACGGAGGCACCGGCGGCAACGCCGGCCCCGCCCTGGGGTTCGGTGACGTGGGCACCAACGGCGACGGCGGGGCCGGCGGTAACGGCGGTGCGGGCGGCGCACCCAGTGACGCCGGCGCCCCCGGCAACGGCGGGGCGGGCGGCATCGGAGGCGTGGCCGGTGACACCGGCAGCGGCGGTGTCACCGGCCAGAACGGCCAATCCGGCCAACCCGGCTGACCCAGCAAAACCAACGGCTCCGCCCCCGACACGCCGCAACCCGGGAAATCCCCGTTAATCCCCGACGGCACCGTCATACTCGACCTATGACCAGCAACACCGCTGTCCGCGGATTGGACTTGTCAGCGCGGCTATCCCGGCGCGCGATGCTCGGCAGGCCTGGCCTGCTGCTGGCAGCCGTGGTACCGGGCATCCTGCCGGCCCGTCTGGACACCGGGCCCAACGAGAGCCGCACCGGCCGTTAGAGCCGGTAGCGCAGTCGGCACCGGGCTTCTCAGTCCGTCGGCTCGAGGTTCTGCAGCCGCACCTGGCCGCGGGCGATCATCCGCTCGGTGTCGTCAGTGATGGTGACCAGCCACAACTGTTGACGACGGCCGCGGTGAACCGGGGTCGACACCGCATGCACGGTGCCTGTGGAGATGGCGCGCAGGAAGTCGGTGTTGTTGTTGACGCCCACGACCTGACCGCCGCGCCGGCCGCTCTGGTTCAGCCACACGTAGGCCGACACGCTGGCCATGCTCTCGGTGATCGAGCAGTACACGCCGCCGTGCACGATGCCGGTCGCCTGCAACAGCTTGGGTGCCACCTCCAGCTGAGCGCGGGCGCCGTCAG
>NZ_JBYCKY010000089.1:0-4317 GCF_057473605.1 Mycobacterium sp. TH-M82
CGGTTCCCACAGCCGGGCCAGCTCGGTCGCGGGCAACAACCTATGGCTGACCGGGTCCACGTGGGACGGCGCCGGCACGTTGTAGGCGGTCGGGATATGACCGGCCCGGTGGTTCGGGTAGAGGCGAGCCGCACCGGTAAAGAAGATTTCCGGCAGCGCGTCGACGATGCAGACGTCGTCACGGCCGATGGCTTGTGCCACTTGATCACCGTTCACCCGCAGTTCGGGCCGGACCCGGGCGGTGAACGTCACCGGAGCAGGGTCGGGCACCTCGCTATCGAGCGGGAATCCTTTCACCTGCCAGCGGGTGAGACCGCCGTCGAGCAGCTTGACGGCGTCGTGGCCGTAGTAGCGCAGAGCCCACCACAGCCGAGCAGCCCAGGTTCCCCCTTGGCCGTCGTAGACCACCACCGTGGTCTTATCGCCGATCCCGAGGCGACTCATCAGGTCCTCGAACCGCTCCGGCGCGACCACCACGACCGGGTCGTCCGGATCGGCCAGGTCACCCATTACGTCCATGAACACCGCGCCGGGAATGTGGGCCGCGCGGTAGGCGTCGTGCTCGGCGGCTCCAGCCAGCGCTCCCCCGGCGGTGGCCCGGATGGCGAAGCGGGCATCCACCACCCGGACCGACGGGTCGTCGAGATGCTCAGCGAGCCACTCGGGTGTGGCCAGGGCTTCAGGATGGCGGTAGGTCACCGCACCGGACCGTTGACCGGCCATCAGGCTGCTCCCGCCGGCACGTGGGGACTGTCCGGTCGTGCTGGCCGGCCCGCGGCGCCGGCATTCTCAGCCAACATCGGTCGTCGGGTACCGAACACCGGGATCGGGGAGCTTGGACACGCTCGTCTCCAGTAGATGGACGCAAGGGATGCTCCTGGGAGCTTGCAACGCTATTCGATAATTGTCAATATCTTGATATGCCAGTTGCTCGGAACACCCCCACAGCTACGGCGGCATCCACAGCGGCAAAGACCGAGGACACCAGCCCCTATCCGCGGCTGGACGAAGCCGTGTCCCGCGCCGAGGCCGAACGGATCGCCAAGTTGTTCAAGGCGCTGGCTGACCCGACCAGAGTCCAACTCCTCGGATTGCTCAGAGCCAGACCCGGCGGGGAATGCGGCTACGACATGACCGGACCACTCGGTATCTCCCAACCCAGCGTGAGCTACCACGTGAAGGTCCTGCACGAGGCCGGCCTGGTCACCAGGGAGCGTCGCGGAAGCTGGGTCTTCTACCGCATCTGTGAAGACCGGCTGGCCGACATCCGCCGGGTGGCGGGGCCGATCTCGCCGGACACCACTTCCTGACAAGGCAACACGTCCAAGGAGTTACGACTAGACCCGACCAGACCGCGCCCGGATCCTTGGCGGCGGTGCGCCGCTGTGCCCAATCCCTCAGAACGTGACCGTGCTCTCCTCGGGCAGCACCTGAAAGTCGGTGTCGGTCATCTCGGCGAGCCGGCCGTGGTAGATGCCCCGGGCATCGGGGGCGATGATGCCCTGGTGGATGGGCACCGCACGCGCGGGCGCCACCGCGCGCAGATAGTCGACGGCCTCGGCGATCTTCATCCACGGCGCCGCCGCCGGGGCGGCCAGCACGTCGACCGGCTCGCCCGGGACGAACAGCGCGTCGCCGGGATGCATGAATCGGGCCGCGTGCGCGTCGTCGCCGACCAGGTATGAGATGTTGTCGATCCCCGGGATCTCCGGGTGGATCACCGCGTGCCGCCCGCCGACGCCCCGCACCGTCAGCCCGTCGATCGTGAACTGGTCACCGACCCGAACCGCTCGCCAGGGCGCTCCCAGCTTGGCGGCGGTCTGCGGATCGGCGTAGAGCGCCGCACCCGGATTGGCCGCGATGAGGGCCGGAAGCCGCGCAGTGTCCACGTGGTCGGGATGCTGATGGGTGACCAGGATAGCCGCCAGGCCCGTGATGCCCTCGAAACCGTGCGAGAAGGTGCCCGGGTCGAACAGCAGGGCGGTGTGATCGAATTCGGTACGTAGGCAGGAATGACCGAAATGCGTCAGTTTCATGTCTACGATTGTGCGCTCAAAGGGGGTTTCGGGATGCGGGAAAGCCGGGCAAGCATCGCTGCGGTGCTGATCGCCGCTGGGCAGGCGGTGGTCGCATTATCCGGTGCGTCCGCGCGCGCCGAGCCCGAGACCTGTCCCACGCTGTGTGACCAGATCCCCAATTCCGCCTGGATCGACCCCTCGGGTCTGCCGTTGAACTCGGTGTACCGCTGGCCGGCACCGGCGAGCGTGGCCGCGCAGTTGGCCGGCACACCACAATTGACGCCGCGGTTCAGGTTCGAGCAGCTGTGCGCTACCCCGCCGATGCCGACGGACCCCCGCGAGTATGCGGTCGCCGCGCGGGCCGGCGTGGCCGAACCGGAAGGCAAGTGGCAGTTGCAGGCTCAGATCCTGCACTGGCGCGGCGACACGTGGCGCGGCGGCCAGCTGGCCGCGTCGGTGTTCGACGCCGCCCGCGGTGCGCTGCGCGATTGCCAGCGCGGGGCACCGCTGCAGTCGCCGTCGCTCACCACCGACGAGCCGGATCGGCTGGCCGGGGTGATCAGCGGGCCGGTGATCGTCCACACCTACCTGGTGGCGCACCTGCCGAGCAGTACCGTCAGTGAGCTCACCCTGTGGTCGTCGGCGCCGCCGGAGGTGCCGTGGCCGCTGGCACCGGACGACGGCGCGGTGCTGCATGCGCTGACTGCGCCGCTCTGCGTCGCCTATATCGGGTCGTGCCAACGGTAGAGTTGGCGCGAGCATGCAGGCCTTGAGGAGGCTTGAGGAGGAGAGCCCTTGTCCCGGGTGGTTGTACATGTGATGCCCAAAGCCGAGATTCTCGATCCGCAGGGTCAGGCGATCGTCGGTGCGTTGACCAGGCTCGGGCACGTCGGTGTCTCGGATGTTCGGCAGGGCAAGCGATTTGAGATTGAGGTCGATGATTCGGTCGGTGATTCTGAGCTGGCCGAGATCGCCGAGTCGCTGCTGGCCAACACGGTGATCGAAGACTGGACCCTAAGCCGGGAGGAGCGGTGACGGCCGGGCGGATCGGTGTCATCACCTTTCCCGGCACGCTCGACGACGTCGACGCTGCCCGCGCGGTGCGCTTTGTCGGCGCGCAGGCCGTCAGCCTCTGGCATGCCGACGCCGACCTGAAAGGTGTCGACGCGGTGGTGGTTCCGGGCGGCTTCTCCTACGGGGACTACCTGCGTGCGGGGGCGATCGCCCGGTTCGCCCCGGTGATGAGCGAAGTCATCGAGGCCGCAGGTCACGGTCTGCCGGTGCTGGGCATTTGCAACGGTTTTCAGGTGCTGTGTGAAGCCGGGCTGCTGCCGGGCGCGCTCACCCGCAACGCCGGTCTGGATTTCGTCTGCCGCGACGTGTGGCTGCGGGTGGCCTCGAACGTGACGGCGTGGACCTCGCGGTTCGAGCCGGACGCGGACCTGCTGGTGCCGTTGAAGTCCGGCGAGGGACGCTACGTGGCCTCCGAGCGGGTGCTCGACGAGTTGGAGAGCGAGGGCCGGGTGGTATTCCGCTACCTCGACGACGTCAACGGCTCGATGCGCGACATCGCCGGGATCAGCTCGGCCGACGGTCGCATCGTCGGCCTGATGCCCCACCCCGAGCACGCCGTCGAAGCACTGACCGGTCCTTCGGACGACGGGCTGGGCCTGTTCTACTCCGCGCTGGACACCGTGCTCAGGTTGTGATGGCTGTGGTGTCCGCTGAAGATCGGATACAACGCAGGGAGAGGGACTATGCGCTGAGCGTGACCGAGGCCTCGGCGGTGTGGCACAGAAACGTCAGCGTCTCCTGCAGGTACAGCCGCACGGTGTCGGCGTCGTGGGCGGTGTAGCCGATCGAGACGTCGGTGCCCAACTGCAGGTCGAAGTCGCCGCCGCGGGTGGTCAGCACGAACGCACCGTCGACGGCCGGCGCCCAGATGATGTCGCCGTCGCCGACCAGACGGCGCAGATGCTCACGAATCGGGTAGCCGTGCTGGGTGGTTTCGCTGACTTTGGTGTAGACGTCGGCCGACAGCAGCACCGAATACGGCCCGTCGACACCGGCCAGCCGCAGCGCCGACAGCGCCTGGCTGATCACGTCAGGAATGTCGCGGGCATCGTCGGGCAGGGTCAACGGCGGGTTCGAGCTGGCGCTGCGGATACCCCCGATCGACGCGGCGGCGTAACCCTCGAAGACCGCCCGATCCTCGGCGAACGCCAGCTTCTTCGCCGCGTCTTTGACCGGATCCCAGTCGGCGTCCTGCGAACCGCGTTCTACGTCGTCGATCTCGGTC
>NZ_JBYCKY010000090.1:0-1451 GCF_057473605.1 Mycobacterium sp. TH-M82
AAGGCGGTCATCGTCGGCTCGGGCGCCGGCGGGTCGGTGACGGCCATGGTGCTCGCCGAGGCCGGCTGGGACGTAGTGCTCTTCGAGATGGGACCGAGCTACTACTCCGACCTCGCCGGACACGGGCCGTTCTCGACGGTGTTCTCCAACGACGAGCTCAAGAGCACGCGCCACTTCGAGCAGCCGGACCCCATCGCGTTCCCACGCACATTTCGACAGAACTCCAGCCAAAACGCGGCGCAGACCTACGTCGGCGCGGTCAACGACCTTTCCAACATGGTCGGTGGCACCTTCCCGCACTCGGACTCCAAGTTCACCCGACTGTGGGACATCGACTTCAAGGGGCTGTCGATCCTGGGCCCGGTGCCCGGCGCAGACATGGCCGACTGGCCGTTCGAGTACAGCGACATGGTGCCCTACTACGACGAGCTGCAGACGCTGCTCGGCGTCCAGGGCGATCTCGGGTCGATCCCCGCTCACGTCCAGAAACACCAGCCGCAACAGACGCCCTTCCCGATGCCGCCGGGGCCGCAGCAGCGCTCCGCGATGCTGCTCGCCGCGGGGGCCAAACGCCTCGGGCTGCATCCCTTGTACTTCCCGATGGCGTGCAACTCGGTGGACTACAACGGCTCCCCGGCGTGTAACAACTGCGGGTTCTGCTCCGGGTACGGGTGCCCGATCTCGGCCAAGCCGAACGCCCTTATCCCGCTGCGGCGGGCGCTGCAGACCGGGCGGACCGACTTGCGCCCGCTCACCCAGGTCCTCAAGGTGAACTTCACCGGCCGGCGGGCCACCGGCGTCTCCTACATCGACCCGCAGGGCAAGCCCGGCGGTGAGAGCGCCGACGTGGTCGTGCTGGCCTGCTCGGCAATCTTGACGCCGTGGCTGGCGTTGCTGTCCGAGCTGCCCGACCCCTACGGACGCATCGGTCTGCGGATCATGTTTCAAAACTTCTACGACGCCTTCGCCGTCTTCCTCGACCAGCGGGTGCATCCCAACCGCGGCCGCTCCACGACGCAGTGCATGTTTGATTTCAACGATCCCGACTTCCCCGGGGCCCGGGCCTTTGCCCGCCTGGCCGGGCTGCCCTACATCCGCGCCGGGCTGGCCGAGCTCGGCGGCGGCCAGCTGCCGATCGCCGAAGGCAAGTTCTACCAGCAGATCCTGGGGATTCTGCCGGGGGTGCAACTGTTCGGTCGCCCGTTCAAGGAGCTGATGCGGGCCTCGCTGCTGCGCGACCGGCTCGCCGGCACGGATGTTTTCGGCACCGACATGCCGTATCTGACCAACACCGTCACGTTGGACCCGGTGATCAAAAACCTCAACGGCCAGCCGGCACCCCGGATCACCTACAACATCGGAAAATTCGAGAAAGCCTCCGAAGATTTCTTCATCCCGGCACTCACCGCGATGATGGGGGCATCCGGCGCACAGCTGTTCGCCGCCTTGCC
>NZ_JBYCKY010000091.1:0-6746 GCF_057473605.1 Mycobacterium sp. TH-M82
CATAGGCCTCCACCCGGCGCACCCCGGAGCCGACCGACGATTCGCCGAGGATGGTCACCGGGCCGATCTGCGCCGAATTGGCCACGTGGGTGCCGCCGCACAGCTCCAGGGAGAACGGACCGCCGATCTCAACGACGCGGACCCGGTCGGGGTAGTGCTCGCCGAACATCGCCATAGCGCCCATCGCCTTGGCTTTGTCGAGCTGCTCGGTGAAGGTGTGCACCTCGAAGGCGGCTTGTACCGCCTCATTTGTCACCTCTTCGACCTCGCGGCGTTGCCCGTCGGTGAGCGGTCCCTGCCAGTTGAAGTCGAACCGCAGATAACCCGGCCGGTTCAGCGATCCAGCCTGAACCGCGTTGGGCCCCAGCACCTGCCGCAGCGCCGCGTGCACCATGTGAGTCCCCGAGTGGCCCTGGGTGGCGCCTTTGCGCCAGGCCGGATCGACTGCGGCGGTGACGGTGTCGCCCTCGACGAACTCGCCGGACACCACGTCCACACGGTGCACGAACAGGCTCTGGGCGATCTTCTGCACATCGTTGACAGCGCCCTGGGCGCGGGCGCCCGGGCCGGTGATGGTACCGACGTCGCCGACCTGCCCGCCCGATTCGGCATACAGCGGGGTGCGGTCCAGCACCAACTCGACCCGGTCTGGTGTCTCGGTTCCGTCTCCTGGCCTGTGGGCCACCACCGGCACCCGTTTGCCGTCCACGAAGATTCCGAGGATCGTTGCCTCCGAAGATAATTCGTCGAATCCGGTGAACTCGGTGGGCCCGGCGTCGACCAGCTCCCGGTAGGCGCTCAGGTCGGCGTGGGCATGTCTGCGGGCGGCGGCGTCGGCCTTGGCGCGGGCACGTTGCTCAGCCATCAGCTCACGGAAGCCCTGTTCGTCGACGTCCAAACCCGCTTCGCCGGCCATCTCCAGGGTCAGCTCGATCGGAAAACCGTAGGTGTCGTGCAGGGTGAAGGCGTCGACGCCGGACAGCACGGTGGCTCCGACGGCCTTGGTGGAGCGGGCCGCTTCGTCGAACAACTTCGATCCCGACGTCAGGGTGCGGTTGAACGCCGTCTCCTCGGCGACCGCGATCCGGCTGATCCGGTCGAAGTCGGCGACCAGCTCGGGATAGGACGGACCCATCGCGTCACGGACGCATGCCATCAGCTCGCCGACGATCGGGGTGTCGATGCCGAGCAGCTTGGCCGAGCGGATCACCCGGCGCAGCAGCCGGCGGAGCACGTAGCCGCGGCCCTCGTTGCCAGGGCTGACCCCGTCGCCGATCAGGATCGCCGCCGTGCGGGAATGGTCGGCGATCACCCGGTATCGGACGTCGTCGGCATGGCTGCCGATGTCATAGCCGCGGGGTGCGCGGGTGGCAATGGTGTCGATCGCCGGCCGGAGCAGGTCAGTCTCGTAGACGTTGTGCACTCCCTGCAGCAACACTGCGACCCGCTCCACGCCCATGCCGGTGTCGATGTTCTTGCGCGGCAACGGACCGACGATCTGGAATTCGGATTTCGACGTGCCCTCGCCGCGCTCGCTCTCCATGAACACCAGGTTCCAGATCTCGATGTAGCGCTCTTCGCTGGCCAGCGGGCCGCCCTCCGGCCCGAAGTGCGGGCCGCGGTCGTAGTAGATCTCCGACGACGGCCCGCACGGGCCGGGGATGCCCATCGACCAGTAGTTGTCGGCCTTCCCGCGACGCTGGATGCGCTCCCGGGGCAGACCAGCCACCTGCTGCCACAGCGCGGCGGCTTCGTCGTCGTCCAGATAGACTGTGGTCCATAGCTTCTCCGGATCAAATCCATAACCCCCGGTTTCCTGCGGGGTGGTCAGCAGCGTCCAGGCCAGCTCGATCGCGCGTTCTTTGAAGTAGTCGCCGAACGAGAAGTTGCCGGCCATCTGGAAAAACGTGTTGTGTCGGGTGGTGTGGCCCACCTCGTCGATGTCGGGGGTGCGGATGCACTTCTGGATGCTGGTGGCGGTCGGGTACGGCGGGGTGCGCGCGCCCAGGAAGTACGGCACGAACTGCACCATGCCGGCGTTGACGAACAACAGGTTCGGGTCGTCGAGGATCACCGAAGCGCTGGGCACCTCGGTGTGGCCTGCCTTCACGAAATGATCGAGGAAGCGTTTCCTGATCTCATGTGTCTGCACCTGTCGTTTTTCTCCTGTCCGAATCGGCACGCCGAGTAGACGGCACTACAGTACCGGCCCGACCGCAACCTCCTGTGCCGCCGACGAGCCCGGCCAACTCTTAGGCGTCGACGAAGCTCAGCCGCACCGACCGGCGTGCGTTGTCCCGGTTCAGGTCGACCAGCACCACGGATTGCCAAGTACCCAGCAGCGGCGTGCCGTCGGTCACCGGCACGGTGACCGACGGCGCCACCAGCGCGGGCAGAACGTGGTCGGCGCCGTGGCCCGGTGACCCGTGCGCGTGGCGGTAGCGGTCGTCGCGGGGCACCAGCCGCTCCAGGGTGTCGACCAGGTCGTCGTCGGAGCCGGCGCCGGCCTCGATGATCGCCACCCCAGCCGTCGCGTGCGGCACGAACACGTTGCACAATCCATCCGAATGACCGCTGCCGTGCCCGGCGCAGAACGCGCGCACCGCGCCGGTGAGGTCGACGGTGCGACGCCGTGTGGTGTCGATGTCGAGCAGTTCGGAGTCCATACAATTCAGCCTACGGATGTGCTTACCGCCTCCCCCGCGACTCCTCCCCGGTGAGCGGCCGGATCCCCGGCTCATCCCGGGTCAAGTTGCCCCGAATTGGCCCTTGCCACAGCCAATCCAATGGAGGAAGGTGGTAGTTGTTCCGGTGGCGCCACCGGGGCGCCGCCCCGACAAAGAGGGGGTGGATCGTGTACGCACGCTCTACCACAATGACGGCACAACCCTCAGCTATCGACGGGGGAATTGCGCATATTCGCGACGCGGTCATGCCCGCCCTGCGGGAGATCGACGGATACGTCGGAGTGTCGCTGTTGGTCGACCGGCAGTCGGGCCGGTGCATCGCCACCAGCTCCTGGGAGAACGACGAGGCGATGCACGCCAGTGCCGAGCGGGTACGGCCGATCCGGGATCGGGCGGCGACGATGTTTGGAGGTACTGCGACCGTCGAAGAGTGGGAAATCGCGGTGCTCCATAGGGATCACCACTCACATGAGGGCGCCTGCGTGCGGGCGGTGTGGATCAAGGGCGACCCCACCAAGGCAGACCAAAACATCGAGTACTACAAGACATCCATCCTGCCCGATCTGGAGAGGCTCAAGGGGTTCTGCAGCGCCAGCCTGCTGCTCGACCGCGCGTCCGGACGCTTCGTGTCCTCTACGACGTATGACAGCATTGACGCAATGCAGCAGAACAGGGAACAGGCAACGGCCCTGAGGAAGGCACGCATTCAACAAGCGGGCGTTGAGGAGCTCAAGGAGCTCGACCACGGCGAGTTCGAGCTTGCTCTTGCCCACTTGCGAGTGCCCGAGCTGGTCTGATCCAGATCAGGGCAGTAGACCGGCCGAACTGGCTGTCGGTCGGTAAACCCATTGTGGCGCTTGACCGGGTGCTGCCGGCGATCGAGAAGCTCGACGGCTTCTGCAGCGCGAGGCGGATGCTCAACCGCACCTCCTGGCGCACGGTGTCCTCGACGACATTCGACGACATGAAGACAATGGGGGCGCAACGACGACCTGGCCCGCTCGCTGCGCACCGCGCGGCTGCGGGTAACTCGCGAAGGGGTGCACCTCGAAGGTGAACGCCCCGGCTTGCACGCGAGGGTCGTCATTCATCGCAGCGATGGTGTCGTCGACGGCCCCGGTGAATATCCCGACACCGCACATCTCGGAGCCGTCGGTAACCGGCAGCACCGCCGGCAGTACGCCGTCGTGGCGCAGCCCGAAGTTGCGCCGGCCGTGCTCCCAGATAATCGTCGGCGCCGTGTCGTCGGCGAAGTTCGGGCTCTGCTTGGGGATGACAACGCAGTTAGCCTTCGCGGCGGGTAGCAGCTCATTCATTTCTGCGTCGGTGCAGGTTTTCACTTGCTGCCCTTTCGCTCAGTCGGCTGACCGTTGAGATTGCGCTCAGGGCTGTGGACCAGCCGAGATCACGACCCTGGATGCAATCTCAACGTTTCCTGCGGATGATCGCACGCAGACGGTCCAGGCGGCCGGCGATCTCACGTTCGCCTCCCCGGTTTGTCGGTCGATAGTAGTCCACGCCCACCAGGTCATCGGGCGGATACTGTTGCGGTACAACACCGTCCGGGTGATCGTGGGAGTACAGGTAGCCGACGGCACGGCCCAGCCCTTGAGCCCCCGAGTAGTGGCCGTCGCGTAGCTGCGGCGGCACCGGGCCGGCCTTGCCCGCCTTGATGTCATTCGTCGCCGCCGACAGCGCGGTGGTCACCGCGTTGGATTTGGGTGCGGTGGCCAGGTGCACCGTGGCGTGGGCGAGCGTCAGTTGGGCTTCGGGCATGCCGATCAACTGCACGGTCTGTGCGGCGGCGACGGCCGTGTGCAGCGCGGTCGGGTCCGCCATGCCGATGTCCTCGCTGGCCAGGATCATCAGCCGGCGGGCGATGAACCGCGGGTCCTCGCCGGCGACCAGCATCCGGGCCAGGTAGTGCAGCGCGGCATCGACGTCGGACCCGCGCACCGACTTGATGAAAGCGCTGATCACGTCGTAGTGCTGGTCGCCGGCCCGGTCGTAGCGGACCGCCGCCCGATCCAGCGACTGTTCGACGGTTCGCGCAGTGACGTCGGCGCCTGCTGCCTGCGCTGTTTCGGCTGCCACTTCGAGCGCGGTCAGCGCACGGCGGGCGTCGCCGGCGGCCAGCCGGACCAGCAGGTCGACCGCGTCGGGTGCGACGCCGATCCGCCCTCCCAGGCCGCGCGGATCGTCGATCGCGCGCTGCACCACGGTCCGAATAGCATCGCTGGCCAGCGGCCGCAGCTGCAGGATCAGCGACCGCGACAGCAACGGCGCCACCACGGAGAACGACGGGTTTTCGGTGGTGGCCGCCACCAGCAGCACCACCCGGTTCTCCACCGCCGAGAGCAGCGCGTCTTGCTGCGTCTTCGAGAACCGGTGCACCTCGTCGATGAACAGCACCGTCTGCTCGCCATAGCCGGCCGCCCGTCGGGCGGTGTCGATAACCACCCGTACCTCCTTGACTCCGGCCGACAGCGCGGACAGCGCCTCGAATCGCCGACCGGCCGCCTGCGAGATCAGCGCCGCCAGCGTGGTCTTGCCGGTGCCCGGCGGGCCGTACAGGATGACCGACGCCGCGCCGGAGCCGTCGACTAACCGGCGCAGCGGCGAGCCGGGCGCCAGCAGATGGTCCTGCCCGACCACCTCGCCCAGCGACGCCGGGCGCATCCGAACAGCCAGCGGCGCCGCGCCCACGTCTCCGACGGCCGGCTGCGCTGCGCCGGGCACGTCGAAAAGACCGTCCGACACGGTTCCAGGCATACCACGCGGTGACTTGGGCAGCGCCATCAAGGCATGTTCGAGGACTACCGTGCGCCCGGCGGCGCCCACTCGACGACGTTCGAGGGGCATTCGAGAGGTATTCGCCGCCTGCGTGTTCACCCGTGCGCAGTTGCCACAATAGTAACAATAGAAACTATAACCACTTTAATTCGATTTTACATCATTAACTTCATTGGTAACTTCAATAACCCTGCTTGTGAGAAGTGTGCATTTGCACCACCTATCGCGCTATGCTCGATTACCTCGCAGGTGTACATCTATCACGGAGGTTGTTATATGCACCGGAGGGCGATACACCGCTGTGCCGTCTCAACCGTGGTCGCGGCGGGGTGCGCCGCGGTGTTGCTGGGTCCGCTGGGTCCGTCAACAGCGGTGGCGCAGGCGGATGGCGACAATTGGGACTTGGTCGCTGACTGCGAGTCGGCCGGCGATTGGAGTGCCGACACCGGCAATGGCTTCTACGGCGGTCTGCAGTTCAAAGAGTCGACGTGGCAGGAATTCGGCGGCCAGGGTTCGCCGGCCGACGCGTCGCGAGCCGAACAGATCGCGGTGGCCGACCGGGTGCTGGCCGGACAGGGCCCGAGAGCCTGGCCCACTTGTGGCCCGGGCAACGTGCAGGCACCGACGATGACAACGTGGCTGCCGTATCCGCTGCGCGGTCTGGTCAGAAGATTGTGGTCGGCCCTACCGCACTGAACCGCTCAGATATTCGAATTCAGCTCAGAACCGGTAACGTGCCCAGGTTGATTTGACTACCACCACCGGTCCGCGCCGAGTCGCAGGCACTTCTGCAGGTCGGCGTCTGCGGCGCGCACCGCTGCTTCCTTGACGCGGTAGGCAGCAGCGACGTCAGCGAACCGGCCGGCCGTCAGGTTCGCTCGTTGGCACACCATTCGTTCGATTCCGGCCGCCACCGCCGCGAGGCCGTGCGAATCGAGGAAGCCGTCCTCGTCGGGCAGCCGCCACAGCGCAGCGAGGCAGCGCAGCACACCGGGCAGGCCAAACACCGGAATCACGCGCCGCCAGAGCAGTTCGCCGACAGGGCCGAGCGGGATACGGGGCTGCGGCGGCGCGTGCATAGCCGCCAGGCCGGGTCCGTGGACCCACCGGCGCAGGTGTGCAGGCTCGAACGGCCGATCGTAGGGCAGGATTTCGTCGATCTGTCCGGTGCCTCCCGGCGCTTGCCACCGAAGCAGGAAAGGGAAGCGACGTCGCGCCGCGGTGTCCACCCAGCCACTCGACGCATGGCGCTCACCCGACGACGCC
>NZ_JBYCKY010000092.1:0-1185 GCF_057473605.1 Mycobacterium sp. TH-M82
GACCAGGTCGTCGGCGGACGGGTCGGCCTGCCACCACGTCCCGTAGGCGCCGGGCCAGCTGAAGGTGCCCAGCCCGCCCGGTCCGAACAGCGGCGCCGAGCGCGCCGGATCGGTCACCACCGACAGGTTCAGCCCGAATCCGCGGCCGACCCAGTACGGCGCTCCCAGGAAGTCGTGGCGCTTGTGCTCGGGGGTGAGCCGGTCGGTGTGCATGAGCCGCGCCGAGGCCGCAGAGAGCACGCGCACGCCCTCGATGGTCCCGTCGCCGAGCAGCATCCGCACGAACCGCAGGTAGTCGCCGGCGGTCGACCACAGCCCGCCGCCGGCGTTGCAGAACGATGGCGGTGTGATGTGCGGGGTCCCCATCACGTCGTGGCGCAGGGTGCCCTGCTCGTCGATCCGGTACATCGTCGCGGCGCGCCGCCGCGCCTCGGGGGTCACGAAAAAACCGGTGTCGGGCATGCCCACCGGCCCCAGCACCCGTTCGTCGAGCACCTGGTGGAACGGTTTGCCCTCGACGCGGGAGGCGATGACCCCCAGCAGGTCGATGGAGTGGCTGTAGGTGACCCGCTCTCCGGGTTGGTGCACCAGCGGCAGTTTGGCCAGCTCGGTCAGCCACGCGTCGGGCCCCTGGTTGAACGGCAGCCGCACGTAGGCCCGCGAGATCGGCCCGGACACCGAGAAGCCGTAGGCCAGGCCGCTGGTGTGGGTGAGCAGGTCCTCGATCACGATGGCGCGCCGCGCCGGATGCGTGCGGTCCAGCGGACCGCGCGGGTCGTCGAGCACCCGCACGTCGGCCAGCTCCGGCGCCCAACCCACGATCGGGTCGTTCAGCGCGAGTTTTCCCTCGTCGACCAGGCTCATCACCGCGGCGACGGTCACGGGTTTGGTCATCGACGCGATGCGGAACAGGGTGTCCTGCTGCATCGGCAGCCCCGCCTCGACGTCGCGGTAGCCGATCTCGTTGATCTGCAGCACTTTTCCGCGCTGCCAGACCAGCGTCACCGCGCCGGAGAGCAGCCCCGCGTCGCACACCTCTCGGATGGAGGCGGCATTGCCCTGCAGGTTCACGAGGCCCGCTGCGCACGCACGAACCAAAACGACATCTCGAACCGGGTGCCGTCGTGTTCGCGGCGCATCGTGGCAGGCTCCAGCGATTCGATCTCCCATCCCGCGCTGCCGAGA
>NZ_JBYCKY010000093.1:0-2673 GCF_057473605.1 Mycobacterium sp. TH-M82
CTGACCACCAGCGACGCCGCCGAGGGCGTGCGCAAATTCTTCCGTACCCGCCCGGCCAAGGATCGGCCCCGGGTGATCGCCGTCGACGCGGTGCCCACCGAGGTCGGCTCCACCTGGGAGCTGGTCAAGGTCTCCCCCGACACCGTCGCCTACCTGCAGTACACCTCCGGTTCCACCCGCACCCCGACCGGCGTGCAGATCACCCACACCAACCTGCCCACCAACGTGGTCCAGGTGATCCACGCGATGCAGGGCCGGGAAGGCGACCGCGGCGTCACCTGGCTGCCGTTCTTCCACGACATGGGTCTGATCACCATCATGCTGAGCCCGCTGCTGGGCCAGCAGTTCACTTTCGTGACCCCGGCGGCCTTCGTGCGCCGGCCTCATCGCGGGAGACGCGCGATGGCGCGCCGGGACGACGACACCGGTGCGGTCTACTCGGTGGCCCCGAACTTCGCTTTCGAGCATGCCGCGCTGCGCGGCCTGCCCCGCGAGGGCGATCCACCGCTGGATCTGTCCAACGTCGTCGCGATCATCAACGGCAGTGAGCCGGTCTCGCCGGCATCGCTGCGCAGGTTCACCGAGGCGTTCGCGCCGTACGGCCTGAGCAAGGAGGCGATCAAGCCGTCCTACGGGCTGGCCGAGGCGACGCTGTTCGTCTCCACCACCCCGCTGGACGAAGCCGCCAAGGTCATCCACGTCGACCGCGAGGTGCTGAACAACCAGATGCGGTTCGTCGAGGTCGCCCCGGATGCGCCGGGTGCGGTCACCCAGGTGTCGGCGGGCCGGATCGGCGTCGGCGAGTGCGCGGTCATCGTCGACCCCGACAGCGGAGCCGAGCTGCCCGACGGCCAGATCGGCGAGATCTGGCTGCACGGTGACAACATGGGCGCCGGCTACTGGAACCGCCCCGACGAAACCACGCAGACTTTCCAGAACGTCCTCACGTCGCGGATCCAGCCCTCACACGCCGAGGGCGCGGCGGAAGACGCGCTGTGGGTACGCACCGGCGACTACGGCGCCTATTACGACGACGACCTCTACATCACCGGCCGGATCAAAGACCTTGTCATCGTCGACGGCCGCAACCACTACCCGCAGGACCTGGAGTACTCGGCGCAGGAGGCCAGCCGGGCGCTGCGCGCCGGCTACGTCGCCGCCTTCTCGGTGCCCGCCAATCAGTTGCCATCGGAGGTGTTCGACAACCCGCACGCCGGCCTGAAATACGACCCGGAGGACATCTCCGAGCAGTTGGTGATCGTCGCCGAGCGTGCTCCTGGCGCGCACAAGCTGGACCATGCGCCTATCGCCGACGACATCCGGGCGGCTATCGCGGTACGGCACGGGGTGACCGTGCGCGACGTGCTGCTGGTGCCGGCCGGGTCGATCCCCCGCACGTCCAGCGGCAAGGTCGGCCACCGGGCCTGCCGCACCGCCTATCTCGACGGCAACCTGCGCAGCGGTGCCTCGCAGCCGTCCCCGGATTCCGTCCCCGACCGATAGGGGTGACAATGACCGATGATGACATGGTCCGTGCCGCGGGCCGAACCGATCTGACCGTCGCGCAGATGCGGTCCTGGCTGCGCAACTGGGTGGCCAAGGCCACCGGCCAGGCGCCGGATGCCGTCAACGAGAGCGTTCCGATGGTCGAGCTGGGTCTGTCGTCGCGCGACGCGGTGGCGATGGCCTCCGACATCGAAGACCTCACCGGCGTCACATTGTCGGCGACGGTCGCGTTCCGCCACCCCACCATCGAGGCGCTGGCCACGGTGATCGTCGAGGGCGAGCCGGTGGCCTGCGATGACGCCGAGGGCGAGGACTGGTCGCGGGATCCCGACGTCGCCGACATCGCGGTGGTGGGGCTGGCCACCCGGTTCCCCGGTGACATGAATACCCCGGACCAAACATGGCAGGCGCTGCTGGAGGGCCGCGACGCGATCACCGACCTGCCGGAGGGCCGCTGGTCGGAGTTCCTGGACGAACCGCGGATCGCCGAGCGGGTGAGTTCTGCGCGCACCCGCGGCGGCTACCTGAAAGACATCAAGGGCTTCGACTCCGAGTTCTTCGCGCTGTCGAAGCTGGAGGCCGACAACATCGACCCGCAGCAGCGAATGGCCCTCGAGCTGACCTGGGAGGCGCTGGAGAACGCCCGCATCCCGGCGTCGGCCCTGCGCGGGGAGTCCGTCGGCGTCTACATCGGCACCTCCCTCGCCGACTACCAGTTCCTGGCCATGTCGGACCCGAGCGTCTCGCACCCATACGCGATCACCGGTAACGCGAGTTCGATCGTCGCCAACCGGGTGTCGTACTTCTACGACTTCCGCGGCCCGTCGGTGGCGGTGGACACCGCGTGCTCGTCGGCGCTGGTCGCCGCGCACTCGGGGGTGCGGGCGCTGCGCCACGGAGAGTGCGACGTGGCGCTGGTCGGCGGGGTGAACGCACTGATCACTCCGCTGGTGACGGTCGGGTTCGACGAGGTCGGCGGGGTGCTGGCCGCCGACGGGCGGATCAAGTCGTTCTCGTCCGACGCCGACGGCTACTCCCGTGCCGAGGGCGGCGGCATGCTGGTGCTCAAGCGCGTCGACGACGCCCGCCGCGACGGCGATGCGATCCTGGCCGTGATCGCCGGCAGCGCGGTCAACCACGACGGCCGCTCGAACGGCCTGCTGGCGC
>NZ_JBYCKY010000094.1:0-7570 GCF_057473605.1 Mycobacterium sp. TH-M82
GCCGCCGCCGGGGTGACGCTGTATCTGACCGGGGCGCGCCACTTCGCGCACTGATCGTTCCTGGGCGAAACGACCTCGCCGGCACCGACGGATTCACGGAAGGAGTGTGAAGGCCTCGACGTGGCACGGCCGGACGATGTCGAAGTGACGGCGGTCGACGGTCGCGATCTCCTTGATGCGCAACCTTTCCGCTGTCGTCACCACGGCGGCGTCGACGGTGCCGAGCGGCAGGTATCGGTACCGCGCGACAAGTTCGGCGATCCGGAGCCAATCTCCCGCCGCTACCGGCGCGACGGAGAACGCACCTTCGGCCAGGTCGCCGAGGAATCGCACCTCAGCTTCGACACCCAACCGGGTACCCAGTAGGTAGACCACCTCGGTGATGACGAGCGTCGGGACGATCAACGGACCCGGATGGGTCTGCAGAAGCTCCAGCGACGACGCATGGTGCGCATCGTCGGCGTCGACGTAGGAATACAGCGGGCCCGCATCGACGACAATCGCCGCTATGGTCCGACCTCGGCAGCCAGAATCTCTTCGATACGTTCGGAGACATCACTACGGCCGCTACGGCCGGCAGCGGCTGCGTTGAGCCGCCGACGGCCCGTCGGCCCACCAAGGTACGCCTCGAGTGCTTCACGGCTGACCTCCGAGATGGTCAGATTCCGTCGCTGGGCCTCGTGGCGCAGCCGCGCATCCAGCGCGTCAGGGATCTTGACCGTCGTCCGTTTCATGTATGCCAGCATACTCACGCCGACCCCAGCCTCACCGCGCCTCCGCGTCGGACATCCGGTTCAGCGACCGCACGGCGCGGCGCTGCAGCAGGGCCAGCTGGGCGCCGCCGAGCAGATAACGGTGTGGCGCCACGTACAGCCGGCTGCGGCGCAGCCACAGCGGTAGCCGCAGGTTGCAGTTGATCAGGTTTTGGACGCTGGTGAGCAGGCAGCCGGGCAGGTCCTCCTTGCCCTCCAGATGCGGCACGGTGGTGCAGATCCGGTTGCGTTGCTCGTCGGTGACGCCGAGCAGCTCCAGGTGGGCGATCAATGCGGCACTGAACGTCTGCTGGCACATCAGCACCGACCGCAAGGTGACCCGTCCGGGGGAGAACAGCGGCTGCGGATCCCGCCTGGCCAGGCCGTTGGCCGAGCACGGTGGCGCAGCTGGTGCAGCCGGACGAACGGGTAGGCGTCATTCCAGTGGGCGCCGGCGCCGAGGTCACCGTCGTCATGCTAGCCCGGACCGGGCGATCGGAAGACAAGTCCGTGACGCCCACCGGTCGCCGCCGTAGCGTGGAGTGGTGCCTTCGCTGAATCACCCACCCGACTTCCCCGAAACCGTCGGCGAGCTGCGCGCCGCCGGCCATCGGGAGCGCAGCGTCAAACAAGAGATCGCCGAGAACCTGCTCACCGCGCTCTCCGACGGGTCGGAGAGCGTCGACATCTGGCCGGGAATCTTCGGCTTCGACGACACCGTGCTGCCCCAGCTAGAACGCGCGCTGATCGCCGGGCACGACGTCGTGCTGCTCGGTGAGCGCGGCCAGGGCAAGACCCGGCTGCTGCGCGCCTTGGCCGGGCTGCTCGACGAGTGGACCCCGGTGATCGCCGGCGCCGAACTCGGCGAGCACCCCTACTCGCCGATCACCCCGGAGTCGATCCGGCGCGCGGCCGAGCTCGGCGACGACCTGCCGGTCACCTGGCGACACCGCGGCGACCGCTACACCGAGAAGCTGGCCACCCCGGACACGTCGGTGGCCGACCTGATCGGTGACATCGACCCGATCAAGGTCGCCGAGGGCCGCAGCCTCGGCGACCCGGAGACCATCGCCTACGGCCTGGTGCCGCGTGCGCACCGCGGCATCGTCGCCATCAACGAGCTGCCCGACCTGGCCGAGCGGATTCAGGTCTCGCTGCTCAACGTGATGGAGGAGCGCGACATCCAGGTGCGCGGCTACACGCTGCGGCTGCCGCTGGACGTGCTGGTGGTGGCCAGCGCCAACCCGGAGGACTACACCAACCGCGGCCGCATCATCACCCCGCTCAAAGACCGGTTCGGCGCCGAGATCCGCACCCACTACCCGCTGGAGATCGACGCGGAGGTGGATGTCATCACCCAGGAGGCGCACCTGAGCGCGCAGGTGCCCGACTACCTGCTGACTGTGCTGGCCCGGTTCGCCCGCTACCTGCGCGAGTCCCGGTCGGTCGACCAGCGTTCCGGGGTGTCGGCACGGTTCGCGATCGCGGCGGCGGAAACGGTGGCGGCGTCGGCGCGCCACCGCGGCGCGCTGCTGGGGGAGAACGACCCGGTTGCCCGGGTGGTTGATCTTTCCACGATCATCGACGTGCTGCGCGGCAAGCTGGAGTTCGAGTCCGGTGAGGAAGGGCGAGAGCAGGCCGTGCTCGAACACCTGCTGCGCCGCGCCACCGCCGACACCGCGTCGAAAGCGCTGGGCGGAATCGATGTCGGCCCGCTGGTGGCCGCGGTCGATCGGGGTTCGGCTGTGACCACCGGAGAGCGGGTGTCGGCCAAGGCGGTGCTGGCGGCGTTGCCCGGTCTGCCGATCATCGACACCATCGCCGTCCGGCTGGGTGCGGAATCCGACGGTGAGCGCGCCGCCGCACTCGAATTGGCGTTAGAGGCACTGTATCTGGCCAAGCGCATCGACAAGGTGTCCGAGGAGGGCGAAACCGTCTATGGCTAGCGGTCATCGCGGCCATCCCTGGGGCCGTTCAGCACACTACTCGACCTACACCGGCGGTCCGGACCCACTGGCCCCGCCGGTGGATCTGGCCGAGGCGCTGGAACAGATCGGTCGCGACGTCATGGACGGTGCGTCACCACGAAGGGCGCTGTCGGAGCTGTTGCGGCGCGGCACGAAGAACATGCCCGGCGCCGACCGGTTGGCCGCCGAAGCACACCGGCGCCGTCGGGAATTGTTGCGCCGGAACAACTTGGACGGCACGCTGGCTGAGATCAAGAAATGGCTCGATGCGGCCGTGCTGGCCGAACGCAAGCAGCTTGCCCGCGCGCTTGATGACGACGCCCGCTTCGCCGAGCTGCAGCTGGAGGCTCTTTCGCCGTCACCGGCCAAGGCCGTGCAGGAGCTGTCCGATTACAACTGGCGCAGCGCCGAGGCCGCCGAATCCTACGAGAAGATCAAGGATCTACTCGGCCGCGAGCTGCTCGACCAGCGTTTCGCCGGGATGAAACAGGCGCTGGCCGGCGCCACCGCCGAAGACCGCCGACGGGTCACCGAGATGCTCGACGCCCTCAACGAGTTGTTGGACAAACACGCGCAGGGGAAAGACAGCCAGGACGACTTCGCGAACTTCATGGATAAACACGGCGAGTTCTTTCCCGAACGTCCGCGCAACGTCGAGGAGTTGATCGACTCGCTGGCCCGCCGCGCCGCCGCAGCGCAGCGGTTCCTCAATAGCCTGAATCCCGAACAGCGGGCCGAGCTGCAGGCATTGGCCATGCAGGCGTTTGGATCTCCTGCGCTGCAGCAGGCGCTGGGCCGGCTGGACGCACACCTGCAGACGCTGCGTCCGGGCGAGGACTGGACGGGTTCCTCGGAGTTCTCCGGGGACAACCCGCTGGGCATGGGGGAGGGCGCCCGAGCGCTGGCCGACATCGGTGAGCTGGAGCAGCTGGCCGAGCAGCTGTCGCAGAGCCATCCCGGCGCCACCATGGACGACGTCGACCTGGACGCGCTGGCCCGCCAACTCGGCGACCAAGCGGCCGTCGAGGCCCGGACGTTGGCCGAGCTGGAACGAGCACTGGTCAGCCAGGGGTTTTTCGACCGCGGGTCCGACGGGCAGTGGAGGCTTTCGCCCAAGGCGATGCGCCAGCTGGGCCAGACGGCGCTACGCGATGTCGCACAGCAACTGTCCGGGCGCCGCGGTGAGCGGGACCACCGCCGGGCCGGGGCCGCCGGCGAGTTGACCGGCGCGACGCGCCCCTGGCAGTTCGGCGACACCGAGCCGTGGAACGTCACCCGCACGCTGAGCAACGCGGTGCTGCGGCAGGCGGGAAGCCCGGTCCGTCCGGATTCGCGGATTGCCATCGCTGTCGACGACGTCGAGGTCTCCGAGACCGAGACCTGCACCCAGGCCGCGGTGGCGTTGCTGGTGGACACGTCGTTCTCCATGGTGATGGAGAATCGTTGGCTGCCGATGAAGCGGACGGCACTGGCGCTGAACCACTTGGTCAGCACCCGGTTTCGTTCGGATGCGTTGCAGATCATCGCATTCGGGCGCTATGCGCGCACTGTTACGCCGACGGAGCTGATGGGTTTAGAGGGTGTTTACGAGCAGGGAACCAACCTGCACCACGCGCTGGCGCTCGCCGGTCGGCATCTGCGCCGCCATCCCAACGCCCAACCGGTGGTGCTGGTAGTCACCGACGGCGAGCCGACGGCGCATCTGGAAGACATCGACGGGGATGGATCGGCGGTGTTTTTCGACTATCCGCCTCATCCACGGACCATCGCCTACACGGTCAAGGGCTTCGACGACGTCGCCCGCATCGGTGCGCAGATGACGATCTTCCGGCTGGGCAGCGACCCCGGGCTGGCCCGGTTCATCGACCAGGTGGCGCGCCGGGTGGCGGGCCGGGTGGTGGTGCCTGACGTCGACGGTCTGGGTGCGGCCGTGGTCGGTGACTACCTGCGGTCTCGGCGCCGGTAGACGTCGGTAGACGCGGGCAGTCGTCAGGGCACGTCGCGGGTGCGGCCCCCGGGTGAGCCGTACAGGTACGGGTAGCGGACGTCGGGGTCGCCGGCGGGGCGCAGTGTCCGTGGTGGTGGGGCCGTGCGCCAATCGGTCGGCAGGTGGCAGCCGGTGCTGTAGGAGTAGTCCAACGGCCGGCCGACACCGAGGTTGACCAAATTGATCAACGCGCCGTCGTCGCGTCTTTGCGAGTCGTTCGGCGAGCCGAGTGGTCGTGGTGGTTGACCGGGTAGCAGGTCGTTTTGGTGAAATCCGGCCGCCGCGAACGCCGGCTCCAGTTCGGTGGTGATCTGCAGCCACTGCTCGGCCGTGGGTGCAGGCCTGCCGGAGAACATCGCGCTGTGTTCCTGCGCCCCGATGGTGCGGTCGAACGGTTCGCCGCAGCCATTGGACGGGCTTTCCGCGTGCAGCGTTGAGAATTTGGTTCGCGGCGAGTATTTCGCGATCGCTGCCCGGATCACTCTGTCGAGTTCGGCCAGTTGGTGCTGGACGGGTTCCAGGTCGGGGCGCTGGTTGACGACTTTTTGCAGCCGGTCCAGTTCATGGCGTCCCGGGTTGGCGTACGGGTTGAACGTGGTCGGCTTGATGCATCCGCTGAGCGCCATGGCGGCGCCGACCAGCAACCCAAACGAGATCCATGGGGTCCGTAGTGTCCGTCTCATGCCGGGTGTCTCCAAAAGGGGCGAGATGGCTCGGGTGGACCGAAAATCGGTCCGGGGGCCAGGGCATACGGCCTGACGGTTTTGTCGGGGAGTCCGGCCAGCACCGCGGCCATGTTGTAGCCACTCATGCGCAACTCGTCGTTGCTGCCCAGTTGCGGATACTCGGAGTGACCGTGCGCCTTCTCGTGCAGCTTACCGTCCGGAGCGACCCCGCTGTCGGCGGAAAGCTCGAACATGCCCGGTACCTCGAAAAGACCGGGACCGAAATTATGCGCGATGGGGATGGTGCCGGCGACCTGGTCGTGGACGCCGATCATGTAGTAGGCGTGTCCGGGCTCGACGCCCAGTTGTGCTGCGTCGGTGATCTCAGCTCCCGGCGAGCCGTAAAGGACGACGTCATCGACCGGCGCACCCAGTTGTAGCGCCAGGCTGGTGGTGAGCGAACCGTAGGAGTGCCCGAATGCCGTAATATGCTGATTCGCAGCGTTAGTGGATGCCGCCAATCCCTTGTAGAAGTGATTCAGCCGTTCGGCGCCGGCGTGCGCGAGATCATCGTGGATCACGTCGTAGATATTGTCGGGCGCGTCATAGCCCAGGTAGGCCACCGACGCGACCGCATCGGCGCTGGGCCGGCCCGCCTCATCACGCAGCCGGCTCGCGTTGTCACGCTGGGTTCGGGCTTCGCTAACCATTTTCTCGACGCTGGAACTGACCCGGGTGTTCAGGCCTCCCACCGTGACTCCGACGCGCTCGGCGTTGTCGACGTCACCGATCGCCACGGCGGCCAGCACCTTGCCCGGGTGACTCGTGGTATCGAGCAGAAGCAGTTTCACCTCGCTGCCGCGTTCCCCTGCCAGGGTATTCCGCAGCGCGGTCAGGTCGGCGATCTTGCCCGGGTTGGTGTGCCATCCATTGCGGTCGAGCCAGCCGTTTTCCAGCCGGGCGATCTCGCCGGGGAGCGCGGCCAGGTTGAGTTCACTGCGGGTGTCGGCGGGGATGCCGTCGCGGTTGCGGATCGAATCGCCGAAGCGCCGTCTGACCCCGCTCTGCTCGGACGGGTTGAGGGAGCCCCACCAGGTGCCGACCTCCTCGGGGGTGGCTTCGGGCGGCGGAGGAACGGGCACCGGGAACGGTCCGGCGCTGATTTCGGCGCGGACCTTTCTCGGTGACAGGTCGCCGTCGGCGCCGCGGATGGCCGCGGCCAGGTCTTCGTCGGCGCTCTCGGCGTCTTGCAGCAGTTGCCGAATCGCCAATGAAACCTGTATCTGCGCATCCATGATGCGCCACTGCTGCGCCGGCGAGAATGACAGCATGTTCGTCGGCAGACCCACCGTCGCGCTCTGTGCGTCGATGCGCAGGTGGTAATCGCGAGCCGTGTGGCGGATCTGGCGCAACCGCAAAGTGATAGCGGCGACCTCCGCCGCCGCCTTTTCCGCGGCGCGCCCCACCGCCTCGCAGGCTTCGGCGTGAGCGTTGAGGTCGAGCATCGTGCGATGGGCGGCGGCCCGGGCCGCCGCCGCGGTGTCACCGTCCCAATCCAGGAACACCATGGTCTCCCCGATGGCTGCCGACGCGATGCGGGTGCGGTGTCCGCGGGCGATCGCTGCCTGGAAAACCGTGCTGATCGCGTCAGGATCCCAGCGGTCGAGGTCCGGCAGCGACAAGGTCATTGCGCCACGTCCGCCATAGCCCCCCCTTGTGGCTGCCGCAACAGCCGACTCGAGCGCAGTGTGGCAAGACGCGGAATCACGGACAATTCATCCTTCAACAGGCATAATGTCGCGCTGAACAGAGCCCCGAACACAGCTTTGGACACAGCGAGGAGGTAGGCCGATGGCCGAAAGCTACACCACCACCGACGCCGGCGCCCCAGCGCCGAGCGACACCGATTCGCTGACCGTGGGACCCGACGGTCCGATCCTGCTTCAGGACCACTACCTGATCGAGCAGATGGCGATGTTCAACCGGGAACGCACCCCGGAGCGTCAACCGCACGCCAAGGGCGGGGGTGCGTTCGGTCGCTTCGAGGTGACCGCCGACGTCAGCATGTACACGAGGGCGGCGGTGTTTGCGCCGGGCGCCAAAACCGAGATGCTGGCCCGGTTCTCCACGGTGGCCGGAGAGCGGGGCAGCCCGGACACCTGGCGCGACGTTCGTGGGTTCGCGCTGAAGTTCTACACA
>NZ_JBYCKY010000095.1:0-22003 GCF_057473605.1 Mycobacterium sp. TH-M82
AGCCGCCGGTCGCGGCGAACTTGACCCAGTCGGCGCCGGCCCGGATCTCCTGGCGGACCCGGGTACGGATCTCGTCGCAGCCGTCGGCCGCTGCCAGTTCCAGCGGCCGCAATGTGCCCAATGTGCCCAGTGTGCCCTGATACTGGTCGGCCAGCAGTCCGCTGAAGTCGCCGTGACCGCCGCGGGCGGAGATCATGTGCGGCGCCACCAACATCCGCGGGCCCGCAACGATGCCGGCGGCCACCGCGTCGCGCAGGTCGACGGTCGGGTAGTCGAGATCTCCGCAGCCCAGGTCGCGGACGGTGGTGAACCCGTTCATCAGCAAGGCCCGCAGCACCGGCAGTGCCTTCAACGCTTTTGCGGTGCCCGAGTCGGCGGCCAGCGCCGGGCCGACCGGCGGAATCACCGCGACGTGGGTGTGGCAGTCGATGAACCCCGGCGTCAGTGTGTGCCCGGGCAGGTCAACCACCTGTACGTCGGCAGGCGCCTCGATCGACGTGGAAACCTGCTGAATCCGGTTTCCGACGACGAGCACCTGGCGCGGTGGCGCGTCGGGCGAAGTCCCGTCCCAGACGTTAGCGCCGGTGATCACGGTTGCTGTCATCGCTGCACCATCACTTCGGGGTGTCCCTTCGCCTCCCGCCCGCCGACTGTCCGGGGTTGGAGATCCACGTTAACGCGGAAAAGTTCGACACGGGGCCACGCTGACGTCGATCTCGGTGCAGCGACTACGGTCGCAGAAATGGAAACCGATGACGCGACCACCATCGAGGTGGCGGCCGAAGGTGCCCGCGGTTCGATCACGCTGAGCCGGCCGGAGAAGCTGAACCCGCTGAGCACCCAGACGCTGAACGAACTGAGTGCAGCGGCCCGCTGGTTCGACGCCCGGCCCGAGGTGAAGGTCGTCGTCGTCGGCGGCAAGGGCCGGGCTTTCTCGGCGGGTGCCGACCTGGCGGTGTTCGCCGGCGGCACCGAAGGTGCCCGCACGATGCGGGAGGACGCCGACGCCGGTCGCCGGATGGCTGACGCCCTGGAAGCCATGCGCGCGGTGACGATCGCACGGCTGCACGGCCACTGCGTCGGCGGCGGGTTGGTGCTGGCCGCCGCGTGCGACCTGCGGGTGGCCGCCGACACCACCCGCTTCTCGATACCCGAGGTGGATCTCGGCATCCCGCTGGCGTGGGGCGGCATCCCGCGGCTGGTACGCGAGATCGGGCCGGCGCTGACCAAGGAGCTGGTGATGACCTGCCGGCCGTTCGGGCCCGATGAGGCGAAGGCGGCAGGCTTCCTCAACCGGGTGGTACCGGCAGCCGACCTCGACGACGAGGTCGAACGGCTGGCCGGCGAGTTACTCACCAAGTCGGCGCTTACCCTTGCACTGACCAAACGGCACACCAACGCGGTGACCGAAGGGATGGTCGCAACCACGCGGAGCTGGAGCGACGCCGACGGCCTCATCACGGCACTGCACGATCCCGAATCACACGACTCCGCAGTGGCCTACCTGGCCCGGGTGAGCCGGGTCGGTCGCTGAGCGATCCGGCGGAGGAGCACCGACATGACCGCAGCCGAGCGCCCCGCCACCGTTTGCGAGGCGTTCCAGCGCACCGTGGGGATCGATCCGGACGCGGTTGCGCTGCGTACGGTGGGCGACACCCAGACGCTCACCTGGCGTGACTACGCCGCACAGGTCCGCCAGGTGGCGGCCGGGCTGGCGGGGCTGGGGGTGAAGCACGGCGACACGGTGTCGCTGATGATGGCCAACCGCGTCGAGTTCTATCCGCTGGAGGTCGGCGCCCAACACGTCGGCGCCACCTCGTTCTCGGTGTACAACACTTTGCCCGCCGGGAATCTGGCCTACCTTTTCGGGAACGCCGGCACCAAGGTCGTGATCTGCGAAGAACAGTACGTCGACCGGATCCGGGCCAGCGGCGCGGCCATCGAGCACATCGTGTGCATCGACGGCTCCCCGCAGGGCACCCTGTCCGTCGCAGATCTGCTCGCCGCCGGCGCCGACGACTTCGACTTCGAATCGGCCTGGCGGGCGGTGCAACCCGACGACGTCGTCACGCTCATCTACACCTCGGGCACCACCGGCCCGCCGAAAGGTGTGGAGATGACGCACGCCAACCTGCTCTTCGAGGCATACGCGCTGCGGAACGTCCTCGGTATGCACTTCGGCGATCGCACCACCTCCTACCTGCCGTCTGCGCACATCGCCGACCGGGCGATGGCGCTGTACAGCCAGGAGATGTTCGGCATTCAGGTTACCGTGGTGCCCGATCATCGTGCGGTCACCGCTGCGCTTCCCGACACGCGGCCGACCATTTGGGCCGCGGTGCCGCGGGTGTGGGAGAAACTCAAGGCGGCAATCGAGTTCGCGGTGGCGCACGAGCCGGACGAGGACCAGCGGCAGCCGTTGCAGCGGGCACTGGCGGTGGGCGGAAGGCGGGCCGCCGCGTTGATCGGCGGGGACCCCGTCCCCGAGGATGTGGCCGCGGAATGGGCCGGGAACGACGAACTGGTCCTGTCGAAATTGCGGGTCGCGGTTGGCCTGGACCAGCTCCGGTGGGCGGTGTCGGGTGCGGCGCCGATTCCGAAGGAGACCCTGGGCTTCTTCGCCGGCATCGGCGTCCCGATCTGCGAAGTGTGGGGCATGTCGGAGCTGAGTTGTGTTGCCGCGACAACTCATCCACGCGATGCACGGCTGGGCACGGTCGGCAAGTTGCTGCCGGGCCTTCAGGGCCGGATCGCCGACGACGGCGAATTTCTGGTGCGCGGCCCGCTGGTGATGCGCGGTTACCGCATGGAGCCGGGCAAGACCGCCGAGGCCATCGATGCCGACGGCTGGCTGCACACCGGGGACATCCTGGAGGACGATGGTGACGGCTACCTGCGGGTCGTCGACCGCAAAAAGGAGCTGATCATCAACGCGGCCGGCAAGAACATGTCGCCGGCCAACATCGAAAACGCCATCCTGGGTGCCTGCCCGGCGATCGGCGCGATGGCCACCATCGGTGACGCCCGGCCGTACAACACCGCGCTGATGGTGTTCGACGCCGACTCGCTGGGCCCGTACGCGACTCAGCGCGGGCTTTCCGGCGCGACACCGGCGGCGCTGGCCGCCGACCCCGCGGTGATCGCCGAGATCGCCGCCGGGGTGGCCGACGGCAACGCCAGACTGTCGCGAGTCGAGCAGATCAAGCGCTTCCGGGTGCTGCCCACCCTGTGGGAACCGGGCGGCGATGAGGTGACGCTGACCATGAAGCTCAAACGTTCACCGATCGCCGCCAAGTACGCCGCCGAGATCGACGAGCTCTACGCCGACGAACCGGGTCCTGCGGTCCATGAACCCAGGCCCGCGAAGCCGACACCATCGCCATGACGGGGAACACGATTGGGACAACGGCACCAACGATTTTCACGTTCGGGCACGGCACCGCCGATGCCGCGGAGATTATCCCGCTGCCGGGCGGCGCCGAGGGCGTCGAGGTGCGCCACCTGATGCACGACGGGAAGTTTCGCCCGCACCGACTGACCCGTTCTGACCCTCTCTACGTGGGCGGACGCCAGGACGGGTCACGGCCCAGGCGAGCGAGCAACCGCGACTGCGTATCGGCGTCGTCGTCCACCGATATCGGGGTGGCGAACATTCCAGAGGCGGTCAACACGTCAGGGTCGGCGGGCAGGCGGTCCAGGAACGCCGCGCACCATCCCGAATCCAACCGAGTGTCGGCGCCGACCGCCGCGGCCAGGTCCCACGTGTGTACCAGCACGTCCCGGGTCAGGCGGGGTAGCAGCTTCCCGATAGCGAGCTGAGTTGCCGGGTTTGCTCCCACCGCCGGCACCTCCACGGTCCGCTGGAATACGTCGGCTTCGGCCAACGCCAGCCGAATCCGGTCGAAAGTCCGCTCCCAGCGTCGTAGCGGGTCATCACGGGGGCGATCCGGTTTCAGCCCGAGCGGCCGCAGCAGAAGAACGTCGTGAAAGCCGATTACGTGCTCCACGACGTCGCCGGCGTTCCAGCCGTCGCACGGCGACGGCCTCTCCCACTTCCCATCGGCGGAGCGGACCGCATCACCGAATCGTCGGCACACCGTGAGGTGAAGATCGGCCGCGCCCATATGGCCATCATGCTCTGCAGCTCTGCGGCGCGCGCTCGCATGAGGACCTGCTCTTGGTGTAGCACTTTCGTGCTACTATCGTGCTACCATGACGGTATGAAAACGGTGGGTATCCGCGAACTCCGGCAGAATGCGTCGCAGGTTATCGAAGCAGCGGCGAGTGGAGCGACGTTCCGGGTGACAAACCACGGTAAGGAGACCGGTGTGCTGATCGGTAGGCGGCAACGCCCACGGCGAGAGGCAAGCGAGGAACGGGCGGGTGCCAGCCCCAAGCAGATCATCGATTCGGGGGTGTATGACAGTCCGAAGCCGGCGAAGTACGAAGAGGAAATGCTGCGACTCGTTCAGGATGGACGCGATCGCTCCGGCCAAATCTGCGGCCCGTGAAGATCCATTTGGACACGAATCTGCTGATCCAGCGTCCGCAGTGGGAGCTCCTGCCGCCGGGGAGACACGAGTTGTTCGTGTCAGCGATCGTATTCGCGGAGTTCAGCGAAGGGACGACGCACCCAGATCCGGAGATTGCTGCTCGGGCAAGGGTGGATCTGGTCCGGCTCCGCGAGGCATACGGCGACGGTCTACCTTTTGCTCAGCGGGAGGCGGATGTCTACCGCGAACTCTGCGACATCATCGCCGCGGGCGGCCGTATCACCGGCGGACGGCGCAGGGTGGACGTGATGATCGCGGCGGTAGCAGTGGCCGACAACGCGGCGCTGGCGACCCGAAACCCGGCTGACTTCACCGGGTTGGAAACGGTGCTGAAGGCGATCGGGCTTTGACCTTGCGGCGAACCAAAACACCGCTGCCGGTCCGTGGTTCGGCGCGGCCGGAGTAGGGTGACGGGTATGCCACTTTCCGGTGAATACGCACCGAGCACCTTGGAGTGGGCCCGCGAGCAGGCCGAGAAGTACATGGCCTCCGGCGGTGCCGAGGGCACCGAGCTGATGGGCAAGCCGGTCGTCCTGCTGACCACGATCGGGGCCAGGACCGGCAAACTCCGCAAGACCCCGCTGATGCGGGTCGAACACGACGGCGAGTACGCGGTCGTCGCCTCGCTGGGTGGTGCTCCCAAGCACCCGGTCTGGTACCACAACCTCAAGAAGAACCCGCGGGTCGAGCTGCAGGACGGCGCCATCGCCGGGGACTATGACGCCCGCGAGGTCTTCGGCGAGGAGAAGGCCATCTGGTGGGAGCGTGCGGTGGCGGTGTGGCCGGACTACGCCAACTATCAAGCCAAGACTGAGCGGCAGATACCGGTGTTTGTGCTGACCCCGTGCTGACCCAGGTGCACTGAACGCCCCTGCCGGGTGGCACCATAAATCGGTGTCCGCCGTATCGAACCGGAGTGCCAGCGGGTGGCCGCTGTCGGCGTCCGACATCGACGCGGCGGCCAAGCGGATCGCCGGGGTGGTCAACTTCACCCCGCTGCAACGAAGCGATCGGCTGTCGACGCTGACCGGTGCCGCGGTCTATCTCAAACGGGAAGACCTGCAATCGGTGCGGTCCTACAAGCTGCGCGGCGCCTATAACCTGCTGGTGCAGCTGTCCGAGGCGGAGATCGCCGCCGGCGTGGTGTGTTCGTCTGCCGGCAACCACGCGCAGGGCTTTGCCTACGCGTGCCGGTCGTTGGGCATCCACGGCCGCGTTTACGTGCCCGTTAAAACGCCCAAACAGAAGCGGGACCGGATCCGGCACCACGGCGGGGAGTTCATCGAACTGATCGTGGGCGGAGCGACCTACGACCTGGCCGCCGAGGCGGCGTTGGCGGACGTCGCCCGCACCGGGGCAACGCTGGTACCGCCGTTCGACGACCCCCGGGTGATCGCCGGCCAGGGCACCATCGCAGCCGAAATCCTGACCCAGCTCGACACCGAACCTGACCTGGTGGTGGTGCCGGTCGGCGGCGGCGGCTGCATCGCCGGCATCGCCACCTACCTGGCCGAGCGGGCGCAGAACACGTCGGTGCTGGGCGTCGAACCGGCCGGCGCCGCGGCGATGATGGCCGCGCTGGCCGCGGGTGAGCTGGTAACGCTGGAGCGCGTCGATCAGTTCGTCGACGGTGCCGCGGTGCAGCGAGCCGGGGCGCTGACCTATGCCGCACTGGCCGCCGCCGGCGACATGGTGTCGGTCGGCGCCGTCGACGACGGTGCCGTGTGCACCGCGATGCTCGACCTGTACCAGAACGAGGGCATCATCGCCGAGCCGGCCGGTGCGCTGTCGGTAGCCGGCCTGCTGGAAGCCCCGGAGGTCCTGGTGGAACCCGGCTCGACCGTGGTGTGCCTGATCTCCGGTGGTAACAACGACGTGTCCCGCTACGGGGAGGTGCTGGAACGCTCGCTGGTGCACTTGGGGCTCAAGCACTACTTCCTGGTCGACTTTCCGCAGGAGCCCGGCGCACTGCGCCGCTTCCTCGACGGGGTCCTCGGGCCGAACGACGACATCACGCTGTTCGAATACGTCAAGCGCAACAACCGGGAGACCGGCGAGGCGCTGGTCGGCATCGAGCTGGGATCGGCGGCCGATCTGGACGGCCTGCTGGCCCGGATGCGGGCTTCGGAGAGCCACGTCGAACCGCTGGAACCGGGTTCACCGGCCTATCGCTATTTGTTGTAGCCGGCCCGGAACGGGTTTTCGATGCGGACGCCGTCGTAGTCTTCGCCGTCGCTGAGATCTTCCGACAGGACAACATCACAACCGAGCGCCCGGCCGGCTTCGAGGATCGCGGCGTCCCAGTAGGAGATGCCAAACCGCCGATGCGTGGCAAAAGCGCCCAACATCAACTCCGTGGTAACGGGGGCGACGGGAAACCGCAGGAATGATTCCACCAGTCCGACGCCCTGTTCGTGGGTGAGCGCATCCCTACGGCTCTGGCGGGTCGCCTGGACGTAGAACTCCTGCAGAACCTGCACGGACAGCGTCAGATCCCGGGACGCCAAAATGTCGTTAGCGCGATCCGCCTTGTCGCGCTCGTCCGGATCGCGAGAGATCGCGTACAGCAGAACATTGGTGTCAACGAACCGCACGGTGGTGAACTTCGTCTCGGCTCAACCGGCCGCTTGCCCGGAAGCTACGAATTTGCCGCTGGATCCTATGTTGCTTGGCTTCCAGCCGGGTGAACTCTGCCTCGCGCTCGGAGAGCGAGTTCAGGAATTCGGCAACCAGGGCGCTGAGGGACTTGCCGAGTTCCGCGGCCCGAATGCGCGCCGTGCGGTACACGTCTTCGGGCACGGCGACGGTGATATTTTTCACAGGATCACATTATCACAGTATCTGTGCTGCCGCCGGACACGGTGCTGCCGATCCGCCCGGGCCGGTCAACAGCAGCGTTACGCTGCTACCGGCCGGCGCGGTGTCCCTGAGCAGCGTGCGCAGCGCCGACATCAGGTTTTTCAGGACGCGTGGCTGTGGTCGGGGCCCGATCTCGGCATGGCTCAGCATCTTGATGAACCGCCGGTCGGGCCCGATGAAGCCGAACCACAGCAGTCGCTGACTGAATCCCAGTGGCCCCATCAGCGCCCGCCGACGCTGACGTAGATCGGACGCGGAATGCACCGGGTCGTTGGAAGTCTCGATGGGTGGGATGGGCAGCACTTCTTGATGACTCATTCGGCGAATCATCGGCGGTTTTTCGCGGCACCGGTAGTCGGTATCCGCAGCCCCGCCGGTGCGCTCCAACAGGATCACCGGCAGTTCGGCGAACAACTCGGCGGCCGGTGCCGGACCGGACCATCTGCTGCCGGTCAGCCGATCGGTCCATGAGCCGCCGGGCAGTGGTAGCACGGTGTCTCCCCAGCCGGTCTCGCCCAACCGCACCGTCCAGCGGGTGACGGCCACCAGCACATCGTCGCCGCGCCGGAAAGCCACGACGTGATCGGCGCCGATTCCGGTGGCCAGCACCGGGTGGTACCCATGCCGAAGAAAGGTGTCCGGGCGGGTACGCCGCAGCCGTAGCGCGGCACTGACGACCCGCATCTTGGGGTGCTGCTGGCGCTTCAGTGCCGCCCGCCGGGCCGAGTAGTCGACCGGGCGTCGGTTGTCGGGATCGGCGAGGGTGTCCTCCCACAGCTCGGTGCCCTGGTAAACGTCGGGCACGCCGGGGATGGTCAGCGCGAGCAGCTTCTGGCCCAGCGCATCGCTTTCCGCGTGTGGGTGCAGCCGTGCTGCCAGCTCGGTCAGCTCGCCGGCCACCGAACCGTCGAGCACAGCGTCGAGCCATCGATGCACCGCGTTCTCGAAGCCGGCGTTCGCGTCCTGCCACGAGGCCTGCGACCCCGCCTCCCGGATTGCCGTCTTTGCGTAGGCGTGCAGCCGGCCGCGTAACGAATCGGTGATCAACCCATCCACCGGCCATACACCGAAAATATTCTGCCACAGGAACAATCCGGTCACCGCGTCGGGGGAAGGGGCCGAATCTGCCGCCTCCCAGTGCGCGATGGACCGCGCCCACAACTCCGGCACCTGAGAGAGCACACCGATGCGGGCCCGCACGTCCTCGCCGCGTTTGGTGTCGTGGGTGGACAGCGCCGTCATCGCCCGCGGCCACAACCGGGCTCGGGTGACAGCGCGAGCGTGAAACTCCGCTGCGCCCACCCCGAACCATCTTGGGTCACCGCCTAACTCGTTGAGCGACACCAACCGGGGGTCCCGGTAGAACAGCCCGTTTTCGACCGCCGCCGCGGTCACCGCGACACACAGCTGCTGCAGTCGCGTCGACGACTCGCCGCCGTCGCTTATCGCCGTGCTGATCAGCTGCAGTGCCGATCCCAGCTCAGGTGCGGCGGCCTCGGTTTCGGCCAGCGCGGCCGGCATGACCGCGGCCAGCCCGCGGTAGTCGCAGCGGTACACGCCGATGTGGCCGAGCAGGGCCGCCAGCGCGTCCTCGAGCCGCGGGTCGTCGACACCGGCCGCCGTCACGATGCATCGTCGCAGGCGGTCCAGCTCACTGCGCAGCGGGCCGGTTGCGGCACAGCGTTTGAGGCCAGGCAGCAGCGCGGCTCCGGCGTCCTGGTGAGCACGCCCGGCATCTCCGGATTCGGCGAGCGCGGTGAGAGCGGCCGCTCCGGCCGGGTCGACGAAAAGCCCGCCGATCTCCCGCAGCACGTCGTAACCGGTAGTTCCGTCCACCGGCAGCGAGGGCTCCAATGTCTCGCCTGCGGCCAGCATCTTCTCGATGACAATCCAGGCTGTCGGCCCGACGACCTCGCGCAGTCGGGCCAGATACCCTGGCGGGTCGGCCAGCCCGTCGAAGTGGTCGATCCGCCCGCCGTCAACCAACCTCGCGGTAAACCAGCGGCCGACTTCGAGGTGGGTGGCATCGAAAACCTCGCGGTCCTCCTGGCGTAGTGCAGCCAGCGAACTGACCGACAGGAAACGACGGTAACCGCACAGCCCGCTGCGCCAATCGACCAGGCGATAGTGCTGACGATCATGCACCTGCGTGCCGGTGCCGTCGCCGGTACCGGGGGTGATCGGCAGTACGATGTCACCTAACCGCAGCAGGTCACCATCCACCGTCAGGTTCGTAACGTCGCCGGCGGAACCCAGAAGCGGCAACACGATTCGGCCATCGCCGAGATCCCAGTCGATGTCGAAGAACCGTGCGTAGCGCGACGAGCGGCCATGTGTCAGGACGTCCCACCACCATGAGTTCTGCTCCGGCCTTTCCACCCCGACGTGGTTGGGCACGATGTCGACCACCAAGCCCATCCCACGGGCCCGCGCCGCCGCCGACAACCGGGCCAGGCCTTCGGCGCCGCCGAGTTCCGCTGACACGGTGGTCGGGTCGGTGACGTCATACCCGTGGGTCGACCCGTGCACCGCGGTCATGATCGGCGACAGGTACACATGCGACACCCCGAGGTGATCCAGGTAGTCCAGCAGGTTCTCCACGTCGGAGAAGGTGAACCCGAACCCGCTGTCCGGACCGCGGAGCTGTACGCGGTAGGTGGATACGACCGGGCCGGGCGAGGTTGATCTCACCACCAACCGGTGGCTGCGCCCATCTGCCGGCTGAGCTCGCCGGTCATGGTGCGCACGTAGGTGGCTGACAAATGATGAGAGTCGTGATAGATCAGCACATTTCCCTCCACCGCGCGGCAGGTTTCGGCGCCGCACAGCGCATCGGACATATCCAGCGGCTTGAGCAGCGGGAACTGCCCCCGGAAGTCGAGGGTGGGGTTGTGATCGGCGAGGACGTCGGCCCGTTTGACGCCGCACGACGTCGCGTCGCCACCGGAGGCCAGGCAGTCGGCGGGCTCGAACGGGCTGCCTTCGCGGAGCAGCCACGGTGTGTCCCGCATGGCGAGGATGGCAATGTTGTTCTCCGACAACCTCTGCCAGATGCCTACATAGCTTGCCGGCATCACATCGCCGGGTTTGATGTTCCACGGCCGGGTGGATGTGGTGAACACGAAGTCCGGATGATCGGCGATCAGCTTGTTCATCGTCTTCTGCACCCAGTCATGACACTGCGGGTACGGGGCGTTGTTGCCCATGATCAGCGGGATTTCCTCGGTGGACAACGCGCAGCCCATTTTCAGATACGTCACCACCTTGAAATGGTGCATGCGGCCGAGCAGATCCAGCGCGGTGAGCCAGTGCTCGGCGTGCGACCCCCCGGCCAGTGCAATGGTGCGCGCAGAGCCTGTTTCGCTGGTGTCGCCGTACTCGCATTTGATCAGTGCCGGGTTGGAAAAGTCGCTGATGCAGCCGTCATTGGTGGAGGAGGGGACGTCCTTCTTGGCTTCGAGCACGGTGGGGCGCATCGCCAACTTGGGCACCCGCACGTGTTTGGTCAGGGCGCGGGCGCCCGGGTAGTCATGTGTGCTGAGCCCGGACAGCTCCTTGCCGCTGGCGCGCTGCACTGTGACGTGCTCGCGCCACGTGAACGAAGTCGCGGTCAGCGCCACTCCCAGCAGGGCGACCGCCGACCCGAGCGTGAACGTGGTGTGCTGCCACCGGCCGGCCGATGGCGCCCGCCAGGGAATCGTCAAGGTCGGCGCCGGCCCGGGGCCGGCCTGCGCCCGGTAGCGCAGCGGGTTCTCGACAAGCCGGGTGGTCAGGTAGGCGAGCACGCCGGAGACCAGCAGGATCGCTGTTCCCTCCGCGAACGTGGCATGCCGGTGGCCGGTGTAGGACAGGTAGAAGATGAGCAGCGGCCAGTGCCACAGATACAGCGAGTAGGCCATCGCACCCAGGGCTACCAGCGGCGGGATCGCCATCAGCCGGTTCGGCCACGGCAACCTCTCAGCCGTGCTGGGTTGGGCATGCCGGTTGGCCCCGGCCAGGATGAACATCATGGCGGCGCCGATCGGCACCAGCGCCCACGGGCCGGGGAACTCCTTGACGCCATCGATCAGCGCTCCACAGCTCAGGATCGCCGCCAGTGCTGCGGCGGCGACCGAGCTCCGCAGCCACAGCGGCCAGCGGATGTAGGGCACGCATGCTCCGGCGAGTGCCCCGATCAGCAACTCCCAGGCCCGGGCGAAGCTGTTGTAGTAGGCGAGCGCCTGATTGTCCCGATGCGCGATGACTGCATAGACGAACGACGACACCGTCAGCACGCTCAGCAGCACCACGAACGCCGTCCGCAGCCGGGTGCCGAGCCGGCGTCGAAAAAGGTAGGCGAACCCGAAGATCAGCGCCAGAAACGTGATGTAGAACTGGCCCTGCACCGACATCGACCAGATGTGCTGAAGCGGGCTGACCGCCTCACCGGCCCGCAGGTAGTCGGCCGCCGTATGCGAGAGTTCCCAGTTCTGGTAGTAACCCAGGCTGGCCAGGCTCTGGTCGGCGAAGGTCTCCCAGCGGGTCTGCGGTTGGACCAGGATGGTCAGCACCGCCGACGCGGCCAGCACCACAACCAGCGCAGGGAGCAGCCGGCGCACCAGCCGGACCACGTCGGGCAGCGGGGACAGCGATGACGTCGGGTTCAGTGCGGCACGCAGCAGCTTGCCGCCGAAGAAGAAGCCGGAGAGCGCCAGGAAGACGTCCACGCCGCCGGACACCCGGCCGAACCAGACGTGATACATGGCGACCAGTGCTATGGCGATGCCGCGCAGGCCGTCGAGGTCGTGTCGGTAAAAACCTGCTTTGCGAGTCCCCGTGGCGGCCGCCGTGGCCCCCGCCACGGCCGCCACGCGTACAGGCTCCGGAGCGGTCGCTGACGCCGGCCGGGGTGGGGACAACAAGGCAATCATGATTGCCCGATAATCTACCGAATCAGCCCGCCGCCTGAGCACTCCTGGCGGAGTTTGCGCGACCGGTGTCGCAGTGAAGTCGCGCTGCCACTTGCGCCGCCGACGGCGGAGCCGCCGGGACTGCGGTGATCAGGAGTCGATGATGCGGGTCAGGTACGGCGTCATGTTGCTGGTGCGCGCCGGCGTGACGACCACGGCGGGCTCGGTGCCCTCGATCATCTGTCCGTTGCCCAGAAACAGTGCGACGCTTTGGCTGCCACCCGGGCCGTAACAGATCAGGTCGCCGCGACGGGCCTGTGCCGGCGGAACTTTGCGACCGACACTGCACTGTTGGCCCGAGGTGCGCGGCATCTTGATCCCGGCGGCTGCGAACGCGTACTGGATCAGACCCGAGGAGTCGAATCCGACAGTGCCGTTGGCGGGCGGGGCCGCAACAGTGCTCGCTGTACCCGCCGCCGGGGTAAGGGCGGTGTTCGGGACCGGGTTCGTTCCCGGGGCACGGGTGATGCCCGCGGGGGCGTTAGCTCGCGGGGCGGTGTCGGTGTCCGGCCGGATTCCGTTGGTGGGCCCGAACGCATTGCCGCCACCATAGACGTACGGCACCCCTTGCTGGGAAAGGGCGCGCTGGATCACGTAGTCGATCGGTTGGGCGTAGCCGGCCGGCCACGTGTGTGGGTCCGCGGTGGCCAGGCCAGGGTTGACCATCACCGGTGCCAGCGACAGCGCCAGGCCGGTCGCGATGGTGTGGACGCGTTTCATTGGGCTTCCCCTCTCGGCCGTCGTATTTCACAACAGCCACTCCAGTAACTTCTGTCACAAAGGTTATCCGGTGTTTCGGCTGCCGACCAGCCGTCGGGGACGATCTTCACTGTCCTGTGACCGGACCGTGATCGCCGGCGTGTACCTGTCTGCCGAGCATGCACAGAGTCGCACGGCGTGGCCCTTCCGCGTGCGATTCCGCGCATGCTCGCCGGCAAGGGGATCTCGCCGCGTCGTGAATTACTCTCAACTTCCATGCCGCGGTGGACCCCCGAACAGATCAGCGCGATCGACGCCGCCCATCTGTGGCACCCGTACAGCACGATCGGCGCGCAGGGGCTTGCTCCGGTGGTGGCGGTCGGCGCCCGCGGCGCATGGCTGACGGTGATCGTCGACGGGGCGCCGGTCCGAGTGCTCGATGCGATGAGCTCATGGTGGACCGCGATCCACGGACACGGTCACCCGGTGCTCGACGCGGCGCTGACCGCGCAGCTTGGCGTGATGAACCACGTCATGTTCGGCGGTCTGACCCACGAGTCCGCAGCGCGACTGGCGCAGCTGCTGGTGCAGATAACCCCCGACGGGCTGGACACCGTCTTCTTCAGCGACTCTGGTTCGGTGGCGGTGGAGGTCGCCGTGAAGATGGCGCTGCAGTACTGGCGCGGACGCGGCCGAGGAGACAAACGGCGGTTGATGACCTGGCGGGGCGGCTACCACGGCGACACCTTCGCGGCGATGAGCGTCTGCGACCCGGACGGCGGCATGCATGCGCTGTGGGGCTCCGGCAAAGATTCCGTGCTTCCCGCCCAGGTGTTCGCCCCGCAGGTGCCCAGCGACTACGACCCGGCCTACAGCGCCGCGTTCGAAGCCCAACTGGCCGACCATGCCGGTCAGCTGGCGGCGGTGATCGTCGAGCCCGTGGTGCAGGGCGCCGGCGGGATGCGCTTCCACGACCCGCGTTACCTGCGTGACCTGCGCGACATCAGCCGCCGCCATGAGGTGCTGCTGATCTTCGACGAGATCGCCACCGGCTTCGGCCGCACCGGCGAACTGTTCGCCGCGGAGCACGCCGGTGTCAGCCCGGACATCATGTGCGTCGGCAAGGCGCTGACCGGTGGGTACCTCGGCCTGGCCGCCACCCTGTGCGGCACCGAGATTGCGCACACCGTCGGAGCAGGCCAGGCCGGGGCGCTGATGCACGGGCCCACCTTCATGGCCAATCCGCTGGCCTGTGCGGTGTCGGTGGCCAGCGTCGAGTTGCTGCTCAGCCAGGATTGGCGCTCGGCGGTCGCCGGAATAGGCACCGGGCTGACCGCCGGGCTGGAACCGGCGCGGTCGCTGCCGGGAGTCACCGATGTCCGGGTGTGCGGCGCGATCGGCGTCATCGAGTGCGACCGACCGGTCGATCTGGCTGTCGCCACGCCGACAGCGCTGGACCACGGTGTCTGGTTGCGGCCGTTTCGCAACCTGGTGTATGCGATGCCGCCGTTCATCTGCTCGCCCGCAGAGATCACCCAGATCAGCTCGGCAATGGTCGGGGTCGCCGAGCTCTCCGGCTCTCGTAGGCTTTAGCAGATGAGCCGCGCTGACGACGATGCAGAGCGCAGCGATGAGGAGGAGCGGCGCAGATGAGCCGCGCCGGCGACGATGCAGAGCGCAGCGATGAGGAGGAGCGGCGCAGATGAGCCGCGCTGAGACCGAGGCCAGCCCGCTGACCTGGCTGGCGGAGGTGGAACGCCAGCGGCGGGCGGCCGGGCTGCGTCGCTCGCTGCGGCCGCGTTCAGCGATGGCCACCGAGCTGGATCTGGCCTCCAACGACTACCTGGGGCTGGCCCGGCACCCGGCCGTCATCGACGGTGCCGTGCGGGCGCTGCGCACCTGGGGCGCCGGTGCCACCGGCTCTCGGCTGGTCACCGGCGACACCGAGCTGCATCAGCAACTCGAAACGGCGCTGGCCGACTTCGTCGGTGTAGCAGCGGGACTGGTCTTCTCCTCCGGATATACCGCCAACCTGGGTGCGGTCGTCGGTTTGTCGGGGCCGGAATCGCTGCTGGTGTCGGATGCGCGTTCGCATGCGTCGCTGGTCGATGCCTGCCGGCTGTCGCGAGCCCGGGTGGTGGTGGTGCCACATCGCGACGTCGGCGCCGTCGACGCGGCGCTGGCGTCTCGCCACGAGGAGCGGGCTGTCGTGGTCACCGACTCGGTGTTCTCCGCCGATGGTGCGCTGGCGCCGCTGCTCGGGTTACACGAGGTGTGTCAGCGGCACGGCGCGCTGCTCGTCGTCGACGAGGCGCACGGCCTCGGGGTGTGCGGCGCGGGCGGGCGGGGGCAGGCCCACCAGGCCGGGCTGACCGGCGCGCCCGACGTGGTGATCACCGCGACCCTGTCCAAGGCGCTGGGCAGTCAGGGCGGCGTCGTCCTCGGGTCGACGGCCGTGCGGGATCACTTGATTGACGTCGCCCGGCCGTTCATCTTCGACACCGGGCTGGCACCGGCGGCGGCCGGAGCGGCGCTGGCCGCACTGGGTGTGCTTGCCGCGGAGCCGTGGCGCCCCGATGCGGTGCGCGGCCACGCCGGCACGCTGGCGACGATCTGCGCGGTGCCCGAGCCGCCGCAGTCGGCGGTGGTGTCGGTGATCCTGGGCGATCCGCAGGCGGCGCTGGCAGCGGCCACGGCCTGCCTGGACGCCGGAGTGCGGGTCGGCTGCTTTCGGCCACCGACCGTCCCGCCAGGGACGTCGCGGCTGCGGCTGGCGGCCCGGGCATCGCTGACCGCCGATGACCTCGACGTGGCGCGTCGTGCGCTGACGCGGGTGCTAGCGGCCGTTCGCCCATGACCGTTCTGATCGTCACCGGCACCGACACCGGCGTCGGCAAGACGGTCGCAACCGCGGCGCTGGCCTCGTGTGCGAGGCAGGCCGGCCTGGATGTGGCAGTCGGTAAACCGGTGCAGACCGGCACCCTCGTCGGCGACGACGATCTGGCCGAGATAGGTCGGCTGGCCGGGCTTACCGGGTCTGTCGAACTGGCCGGACTGGTGCGGTACGCGCTTCCGCTGGCACCGGTGGCGGCCGCGGAACACGCCGGCACGGCGTTGCCATCGCGCGCCCAGCTGGTGGACTTCGTCACCGCGATGGCTGCGCCGGGCCGGTTGACACTGGTCGAGGGGGCCGGCGGGCTGCTGGTGCAACTCGCCCATGGCGTAACGGTGCGTGACCTCGCCGCGGATCTGCAGGCATCGGTGCTGGTGGTGGTCAGCGCCGGGCTGGGCACCCTCAACCACACCGCACTGACGCTGGAAGCCCTGGCCACCCGGCGGGTGAACTGTGCCGGATTGGTCATCGGCAGCTGGCCGGACCGGCCCGGCGCGGTGCACACCGGTAACCGCGCTGCGCTGGCCCGGTCGGCGCCGGTGCGTGCGGTGCTGCCCGCCGGCGCCGCTGCGCTGGACGCCGCGGGCTTCGCCGGGTTGAGCACCCGAGCCTTCGACCACGACTGGGTGAGGTCACTGGCCGGCTGATGGTGCACACGATCGAGCTGGTTTTCGACCGCGACACCGAAGCCGCGATTCGGCACCTCTGGGATGGCCTTGCCGCCGCCGGCATACCCAGCCAGGCGCCGGCTGCCCGGCCGCACGTGACGCTGGTGGTCGCCGAGGGTATCGCGGCGGACGTCGACGCGTTGCTGACCCCGCTGAGCCAGCGGATGCCGATACCCTGTGTCGTCGGTGCGCCGGTGTTCTTCGGCAGGGCCGGCAACGCCAATGCCGTGCTGGCACGGCTGGTGGTGCCGACGCCCGAGCTGCTGGCCCTTCATGCCGAGACGCACCGGCGGTGCCGCCCATATCTGGTGTCCGGGCCGGCGCCCAACAGCGAGCCCGGGCAGTGGACTGCGCACGTCACGCTCGCACGCCGAGTCCGCGGCGGGCAACTCGGGCGGGCGCTGCGCGTCGCCGGCCGGCCCGCGCAGCTCCACGGCGGCTTCGCCGGTCTACGACGGTGGGACGGCAACAAGCGAGTCGAGCATACGATCGGCGGCTGAGTCGGTTGCCGCGCCCACCCCGCTACCATGACGTGAACAGCATTCAGGTTGTTGACAAGCGAGGGAGCATCGGGTGACCAAAACCGCCGATTCCAGCACACGATCCAGCGCCGGCGACGCAGACGCCGATATCCTCGCCGTGGCTCGCGAGCAAGTGCTGGAGCGTGGCCGGGGACTGGACAAAGACCAGGTGCTGGCGGTGCTGCAGCTGCCCGAGGATCGGCTCGAGGAGTTGCTGGGGCTGGCCCACGAGGTGCGGATGCGTTGGTGCGGCCCGGAGGTCGACGTCGAAGGCATCATCAGCCTGAAAACCGGTGGCTGCACCGAAGATTGCAACTTCTGCTCGCAGTCCGCACGGTTCGAATCGCCGGTGCGCAGCACCTCGCTGGACATCCCGACCCTGGTGGCGGCTGCCAAACAGACGGCCGAGGCGGGTGCCAGCCAGTTCTGCATTGTCGCCGCGGTGCGCGGCGCCGACGAGAAGCTGCTCAAACAGGTGGCAGCGGGAATCGAAGCCATCCGCAAGGAAGTCGACATCCATATCGCCGCTTCACTTGGCCTGTTGACCCCTCGTTCGGCCAGGCGGCTGGCCGAGATGGGTGTGCACCGCTACAACCACAACCTGGAGACCGCCCGCTCATTCTTCCCCAACGTGGTGACCACGCACACCTGGGAGGATCGCCGAGAGACGCTGAGCCTGGTGCGCGAGAACGGGATGGAGGTGTGCTGCGGCGGGCTTCTGGGCATGGGTGAAACCGTGGAGCAACGCGCGGAGTTCGCCGCCGAGCTGGCCGAACTCGCTCCGGATGACGTGCCGCTGAACTTCCTGATCCCGCAGCCGGGTACACCGCTGGAGAACGCCGAGGTGATGTCGGCAGCCGAGGCGCTCAAGGTGGTGGGGGCCTTCCGGTTGGCGCTGCCGCACGCCATACTGCGGTTCGCCGGTGGCCGCGAGATCACCCTCGGCGATCTGGGTGCCAAACGTGGCCTGCTGGGTGGCATCAATGCCCTGATCGTCGGTAACTACCTCACCACACTCGGCCGTTCTATCGACGACGACCTGGAGATGCTCGACGAACTGCAGATGCCGGTCAAGGCACTCAACGCCAGCCTGTAGGTACCGCGACTCAACCACCTGATGGCCACCGAACTGCCCGCCCCCGTCGGTGCCGGCGTCTTTAACGTCTACACCGGCAGCCCGGCGGGCACGGCAGGCGCGGCGGTGCCGACGATAGCGCGGCTGGGGATCCAGCCCCCGCGGTTCTGCGCCGCATGTGGCCGCCGGATGGTGGTGCAGGTCCGGCCGAACGGCTGGACGGCCAGATGCTCCCGGCACGGACCGGTGGACTCGGCGGACCTGGAGAGCCGATGACCGTGCCGGCGGGCGCCGCCGCGCCACCTACTCCGCGCGCCGCGGCTATCGGCATGGTGGCGGGGGGAGTGGCCGCTGCGGGGACGGCAGCCGGGGCGCTCTGGGCGTGGATCGCGCCGCCGGTCCACGGCGTGGTGGCGCTGACCCGCGCCGGCCAGCGGGTGCAAACCTATCTGGGCGATGAGGCCGATCGCTTTTTTGTTGCGCCGTTTATGGTGCTGGGCCTGCTGGGTGTGCTGGGGGTGATGGCGGCCGCGCTGGCGTGGCAGTGGCGGGCTCACCGCGGCCCGGGGATGGTGGCGGGGCTGTCGGTCGGCCTGGTCGCGGCCGCCGCGCTGGCCGTGCTGGTCGGCGGTGAATTGGTGCACCACCGCTACGGCGTGGTGAACGTCGACGCCGCACCGGTGACACCCGACCACCGGGTGTACTACTTCGCCGAGGCTCCGCCGGTGTTCTTCGGGCACACGCCGTGGCAGGTCGCGGCCACCCTGCTGACGGCCGCCGCCGCCGCGGCGCTGGCTTACGCGCTGTGCGCGGTCTGGACGGCTCGCGATGATCTGGGCGGCTATCCGGCCTTCGAACCGGGGACCGCGTCGGCGGGCCCACCGGTTGCCGACGTCACAGCGGACGGCCGCTGATGACTCTGGCGGCGATCAGGCCCAGTCGGACCAGACCGACGTAGGTCGTCGGATTCAGCAGCGCCGAGCGGACGCCGCCGGCCCGACCGGCTGACGGTCCATTGGCGAACCGGTCAGCCAGCCAGCTCAGGACCATCGGGGTTGATATGGGGTGCAGCAGCACATGCTCGCTGAACGTGTCGCGGTGATAGGTGATCGTCGCCCCGCCGGTCGCGTAGGCGTCGGCCAGGTCGTCGATGTCCTCGACGGAGATCACCTGATCGTGCACGGCCTGAACGATCAGGACCGGCGGTGTCGGCACCTTGGTGCCGAGTTTGGTGTCGGAGAAAACATGTTGCACAGCAGGCAATTTCAGGATGTGGTCGAGGGGATTGTCGACGTAGCAGTCCAGGTCCCGGTGGCGCAGTCTCCACAACGCACCCGCGGTGGTCATCGACGTCAGCGACCGCAACAGGGCCCGCCCCTCCTCGGTGGCGTGGGCTTGGATCACCTGGTCCAGCTCCGGGTAGACGTTCGCCAGCGCCGCGATCATCATGGCCGGCAGCCCAGACCAAAACGAGCCGTTCAGCCGGCGGAGGGTGTGCCCGGGGTCGGCGACCGGCGACCCCAGCACCGCACCGGCGATGTTGAGCTCGGGGGCGTAGTCGGCGCTGACCTCGGCCGCCCAGCCGGTGGCCAGGCCGCCGCCGGAGTAGCCCCACAGTCCCACCGGGGCATCGCGGGATAGTTCCAGCCGGTCGGTGCGCAACGCCGCGCGCACCCCGTCGAGCACACGGTAGCCGGGCTCACGGGGTGCTCCCCAATTACCGTGCGGACCTTCATGATCGGGTACCGACACCGCCCAGCCTTGCGCCAAGGCGGCGGCGATCATCACGAACTCCAACGGCGGCAGTGAGCCCGCCGCCCGAGCCCGCCGGCGTAGCGCGTAGGACGGGAAGCAGCGGCCGGCAACCGCGTCAACGGCGCACTGGTACGACATGATCGGGCACGGCCGCGCGTGGTCGCGTTCGGCGGGCACCAGCACCGTCGTGACCGTCGTCTCGGGTGCGCCGTTGCGGTCGCAGGTCCGGTAGAGCAGTTGGGTAGCGTGCACCCGTTGCGGAATCAGGCCCAGGAATGCCAGCTCAACGTCTCGGGAGCGCAGCACCGTGCCCGCCACCGCGTGCTGAAAGCCGGCAGGTGGCTGGTAGAACGGGTCTTCCGCCGGTTCCAGCGGTCGGCTGCCGGGTTGCAGCTCCTGGTGCGGTGCCCGGCCAATCCAGCCGATCCACTCGACGCCCGGCTGCCGGGCTAGGTTGTCGAAGTCCATCCGAGCATTCTGTCTTAAGACACGGTTAAGAATCCAGTCGACTCTCCCGGCGGGCGCAAAGCCACGAATTCGTCGGTCACCCGCAACTGCGAATCGACGAACCGGTATAGCGCCGCCGGCCGGCCGCCGCTGCGGCCGGAGCGTGCGGTGGTCCCGGTGGGCGTGATCACCCCGCGGCGGGCCAGTACCCGTTGCAGATTGGTGGCGTCGACCTGGTATCCGAGGGCGGAGCTGTAGATGTCGCGGAGTGTAGACAGTGCGAACTCTGTTGGCGCCAAGGCGAAGCCGATGTTCGTGTACGACATCTTGGCAACCAGCCGGGTCCGGGCATGGCCGACCATCGGCGCGTGGTCGAAGGCCATCGGCGGCAGCGCGTCCACCGAGTGCCACCGGGTGTCGGGCGGCAGCTCGGGGGTGGCAGGGGAGGGAACCAGCCCGAGGAACGTCGAGGCGACGGTGCGCACCGCGGGCACCCGGGTGGGATCGGAGAAAACGGCCAGCTGTTCGAGGTGGGCGATCTCACGCAGGTCGACCTTGTCGGCTAGCTGGCGGCGTGCGGAGGTCATCAGATCCTCGTCGTCGCCCAACCCGCCGCCCGGCAGCGACCACCTGCCGAAATGGGGATCCCGCGCCCGCTGCCACAGCAGCACGTTGAGCCCGGGCGACCGGGAACTCAGGCCGCCAACCTGGAAGACCACGGCCAGCACCTCGTGCGCGGTGCTACCATAGACCATGTTTTCGATCATAAGTCGAAAACCGGGTCCGGCGAAAGGAACCGTCCATGACCGCCCTGCACGACACCGGCACGGTGGCCACCGACGTGAACCCGGTGCATTCCTCAGCCGCCCGGATAGCCGCGCGGATCGTCAAGACTCCTGCCGGTTACAGCGGGGTGGAGGCCGACGAGGAATGGGTGGCCGCGATCGGGCGACTGAAGGAGCAGCGCAACGCGATCATCCTGGCCCACAACTATCAGCTGCCGCCGATCCAGGACATCGCCGACTATGTCGGTGACTCGCTGGGCCTGGCCCGAATCGCGGCGAAGGCGCCTGAGGACACCATCGTCTTCTGCGGGGTGCACTTCATGGCCGAGACCGCCAAGATCCTGTCCCCGGACAAGACCGTGCTGATCCCCGACGCTAAGGCGGGCTGCTCGCTGGCCGAATCGATCACCGCCGAGGATCTGCAGGCGTGGCGTGAGGACCACCCCGATGCCGTCGTGGTGTCCTATGTCAACACCACGGCGGCGGTCAAGGCACTCACCGACTTCTGCTGCACGTCGTCGAACGCCGTCGACGTGGTCAACTCGATCGATCCCGACCGCGAGGTGCTGTTCCTGCCCGACCAGTTCCTGGGCCAGCACGTTCAGCGGGTCACCGGGCGCGCGAACATGCACATCTGGGCCGGAGAGTGCCACGTACACGCGGCGATCAACGGCGAGGAGCTCGAGGAGAAGTCCCGCAATCATCCCGACGCCGAGCTGTTCGTGCACCCGGAGTGCGGCTGCGCCACCTCGGCGCTGTATCTGGTCGGGGAGGGCCACTTCCCGGAGGAGCGGGTGAA
>NZ_JBYCKY010000096.1:0-1141 GCF_057473605.1 Mycobacterium sp. TH-M82
GCCCCGGCACTGCGGCGGTGCTGAATTCGGTGCGCGGCCCGATGAGTCTGCATCGGTTCTTGTCGAATCTGCTGCACTCGGTGAGCTTCACCAGATACCGGATCGACCGTGTTCCCCGGTACGAGTTGATCCACTGCGGGCTGGACGTGCCCGAATCGGCGCACCCGCCCTATACCGGCCTGCCCGCGACGGGCCCCTAAGGCCGTGTCCGGTCATTCTCGGTCATTTTCGAACCAGTCGAGTGCGGCACGTCTGCCCAAAACGCAGTACTCTGATACCTGCTGGTAGAACGGCAGCATAACTGATCTGGCCACAGCGCCCAGCAATTGAAGGGATATCGATGCAACTAACTTTCGAGCCCGCCCGGCTCACCGGACTCGCGATCCTCGCGGTTGCGGGCGCAACCGCGCTGTCGCTGGGCGCGTGCAGTTCGTCGCCCAAGTCCCCAGAGGCGTCGCCCGCGTCCCCAGGGAAGTCGTCCGCCGGCGCCGAAGACTCGGTTTCCGGACTGATCGCGTCGGTGTCCGGTAACGCGGTCCAGGTCACCGAGAAGACGGGGACGGCCACCGTCGACGTCAGCCCCAAAACCAGGGTCACCGAGAACGTCGCGGCTCAGCTGACCGATATCACTGCCGGCAAGTGCGTGTATGTTCCTAACATCCCGGAGAGCGCCTCGGTCCCCGGTGGCGCTGTCACAGCCAGAACTGTGCAACTCTCCCTTGAAAGGGGTGACGGCAAGTGCCCGACACCGCCGGAGGGCAGCCCCCCCAGCGTAAGCGGCAGGGTTGCTTCTGTAGAGGGTGACACCATCAACGTGACCGTTGCCGACGCCAACGGCAACCCCTCTGAAACCAGGGTGAGGGTCACCGACACCACGCAGTACTGGAGAAACACCTTGTTAAATTCGGAGGCCGTCGTGCCAGGCAGGTGCATCGTCGCACGGGGAACCAAGGATGGTAGCGGGACGCTGCAGGCGACGGTTGCCGCCTTGAGCTCCGCCAACAATGGCAAATGCCCGTAGGCTGCCGATAAGCAGCAACCGCGCTGATATGGGGGCCCTGCGCCCAGTCAAAATCCAGCAACGCAGCTCCGGCGGCTGCTGGCGCACCTGTGGAAGGACTCGCCGACTTCGCCATCGTGC
>NZ_JBYCKY010000097.1:0-5885 GCF_057473605.1 Mycobacterium sp. TH-M82
GCGTGCGGACCGAGTACCAGCATCACCGGCGCGTTCAGGCCGTAATGCGCCCAGTCGGTGGCGGGGTCGGCGCCCGCGCCGGCAGGGTCCCCCAGGATGGGGCCGCACCGCGCCGAGTCCAGCTGGCTCCACACCCGCTGCCGGGTGGAGCGCCAGCCAGAGAAGTCTCCGGCCAGCAGCGGCGAGTTGGCGGCGATGGCCACCATCGTCGGCCCCAGCGCGTGCGCCAGCCGGACCCGCCCGGCCCAACCGGCTCGTGCGCCGGCATCCAGGTTGACCTGAATCGACGCCGTCGACGTCATCATCGCCGCGCCCGCCTGCCCGGTGTGACTGGCAACGAAGAACCGTTCCATCGCCTCATAGCGCGCGCCCGGGTTGATTCGCCGGGTCGGCCGCAGCGGGTCGGCACCCAGCGGCACCAGCCCCAGCGCGGCGCCCGCAAATGCCGACCGCAGCACCGCCTGGTCGGCCGTCATCGCCTCGATGGCCGCGACGACGCCGTCGGTGGGTGGGCTGGACAGTTCCACCGCCCCACCAGGCTCGACGCTGACCGCGCTGCCGCCCGGCAACGGCGGCAGTGCGGCCAGCACGGCACCGATCTCTTCCCAGCCGGGCCGACGGCACGGATCGGCCGGGTCGTAACAGTGCGCCTCGACTTCCAGACCCACCTTGGCGGGCGGGGCGTCGGTCAGGCAGCGGTCGGTGATGTACTGCGCGGCCTCCGATGAGCTGGCTATCTCGGCCACCTCGGCAGGCTCGGCGGGCTCGGTGGGGCCGGTGCAGCGCTCATCGGGTGGTGACATCTGTGACGCCACCCGGACTTCGCTATCCGACATGTCCGGCCCGGCTACTGGCCCAGGGTGTTCTGCATCGCCCCGGCCAGCACGTTCACCGCCGGCCCGGCGTTGCCGGATTGGCACACCTTGGCCTGCAGCAGCACATTCTCCAGCAATCGGGTCTGGTTGAAACAACGCCGGTCGGTGTCGGCCTCCTGTTTCACCCACGCCGCGTCGGTGCCGGTGGGCGGCCCGCCGGCGAAGGACCACACCTGGGTGACGCCGTTGTCCAGGTGCATCGCGGTAGTCTGTCCGGAACACCCGACGGTTCGGTCGGTGACGCGGTGAAACGCCCGTCCGGCGGCGTCGTTGGTGGCGAACACCCCGACCGCCTGTTTGACGAGGTGATTCTGGTCGGTGGCCGACGTCTGGGTGACCGCACTGTTGAACGACGCCAGGTCGGGATCGTTGTAGACCTCGGGCAGCCCGATGTCCGCCCAGTTGTTGCAGACCGGATTGTCCACCCAGTAGCCCTGGTAGGGGTCACGGGCCGCCGACTCCCAGCCCATCGGTGCGCCGACGACGTTTCCTACCGCCCCTTTGGGGAGCACCGCGTAGGACACCACACCAGGATCCGAGGGGCGCGCCGCTGCCACCGGGCAGCCGGGAAATCCGGTCGCCGCTGCCGCTGCCACCAGGCCCAGGTCGCGTGCCAGTGCGGCGGCCACCCGCACGACTACGCCTTCGCGGAAACGTCGGCGTCGGCGTCTGGCAACGCTGTGACGTGCCCATCTGGCCCGCCGCGGGTCGCGGTCGACTGCGTGGCGAAAACGACTTTGCGGCTCATGGGCTTGATCATGCCAGGATCGACCCTGCACCGGCTCGCTTACCCCGGCACGGGTCGGCACGCTGCGTGCACGAGCTGCGTGCACTACTGTGCTAGTCAGTTGTCAGGGTGGGGCGCATGTCAGGGGAGATGAATGGGACTGCTCGACGCAAGCGGCATGGTGATCACCGCCACGGTGGGGGCGTCCGTAACCGTTGCGGCCGCTGTGGCCCCTGTCCCGCACCCGGAAGGTGCTGGGTCAGTCCTGCGCGAATCCGATTATCTGCTCGCCTCCTCTGAGACCTCGGTCGACCAAGTGCTCACCGGGGATGTCGGAGGGGTCTGGTCCGACAGCACGACTCCGTCCAGCCAAGATCTCGCCCTCGTCCTCGGACCCACGGGCATACCCACCCCTAGCGACCAGTACCTTCAGGCGGCATACAACCTCTACCTGGAACCCAGCGGGCTCTACACCGGCCCGGAGAGCGATGTCTACGCGCTGACCACCCCCGAACTCAGCGGGGACACCGAGACCGGGCTGGCGGCGGACGAGGCGGACATCCGGGCCGCACTGATGCCGCTGCTGAACAGCGGCCATCACGTCACCCTGTTCGGCTACTCGCAGTCCACGGCGGCGATTTCCGAGGTGCTCAACCAGCTCACCGCGGAGTACGGCGACAAGTACGCCGGCGCCATCACCTTCGTCCTCGTCGGCGACTCGGCTTCGCGGTACGGGTTCCTGGCCAATTTCTACGACTCACTGCCCTCCTGGATGCAAAGTATCCTGCTGAGCAACGCCCAGAGCTTGGGAATGGGTGGCGGGGTGATGGACCTGGGATCGACACAGCCACCGGCCATCGACCTCACACCGGACGGCCCCTACCACGGTGACGTGTTCACGCTGCAAAGTGGCGGGTCGGGTGATCCGTTCCCGGATGGATACGCCTCGTGGAGCCCGGATTCCTTCGCCACCGGATCTGATCTGGGGTGGCAGGAATTACTCGGTATGCTCATCGGCACCCACGAGGAGTACCTGGGCCTGACGCCCGGCGACGTGGCCCAGGCGCTGGCCCAGGTGGACCCCGCCGACACGGTCAACTACCTGGACCTGAACCCGGCCCAGACCGAACTCGAAATACTCACCCAGGCGGCGGCCGAGGTGGGCTACATACCACAGTGGTTGGCCGACGGTCTGCTCGGAATGGGTCTCTGAGGGGCGTCCCCGCTACGGGTGTGGCGGAGCCGGCGGGCTCGGCGGAGTGCCGGTGCCGGCGGGTCCACCGGGGCCGCCGGGGCCGGGACCGACGGACTCCGGCCCGGAGTTCGGGCCGTGCCCCATCGGCGACGGGGATTCGCCCATCATGCATCCTCCGCGATGGTGATGCCCGTACCAACCGCCGCCACTGACGTAGGCACCGGTGAAGAAGATCATCGAGGTGACGAAAACGACCCCTGCGACGATCACCACCCATGCGGCGGCCTGGTAGAGCCGGCTCGGTTTGGCCCACGGTGGCGGTGGCTGTAACTGTGCTGGAGCATCGGCAGGCTGATTTCGGGGTTCGGGAGTTTCGGTCATGACCTGCATCATGCCTGACAAACTAGATCGGCGGACGACTTCGCCGATCAACCAGGCCTGCCTCCGGGCATCTTGGGCCTACGACTAGCCGCGGTGCTGGTCACCTGCGCTGAGTCGGCGCTTACCGGCCCGGCGGCACCGGGGACGGGGTGACCGACTGCGGCAGCTCACCGGGGCCGGGGGCACCCGCGGTCGGCGCGACCGGGGCCGGCTCCTGCTGGTGCTGCCCACCCCGGTGCATCATCGAGTGGTGATGATGGTGATGGTGGCCGTGCCAACCGCCGTGGTGGCCGAGCCTGACACCGGAGAAGAAAATGACGGCGACGACGAACACGATCCCGGCGACGATGCCGACCCAGGCGGCGAACCGGAAGAGCCAGTAAGGTTTCGGCGCCGGCGGCGTGGACGGTACGGACGTTACGGAGATGGCCGAAGCCGGTCGAGCGCTGGATTCAGGTGATTCATTCATGCCTGCCATGGTGCGTGGGCAAACACCAGTCAGCGCTAGGTCCCGGCTATGTGGCAGCTATGAGGTGTCGCTCGGCGTCCTCGTGGCGGCGCTGTGCACGTCGCCGCAGTCGAGGCCCACGGCGGGCATGTCACGAGACGATCGCCGGTCGCTTCGATGACGCATCGGTTCGATTACGAATTCAATCTGACATTTTTGTACTTACAGCCATGTGATACGTTAATCCACGGTCATATGAGTGGCGGAAATTCGGAGGCCTGGGAACTAATCATCGGAGTTGGCATTGACGACGTTCAATCGATTGGCTATCGCGGCAATTACCGGCATTGGGTTATGCGGAGGCGCTGCGGTCTTCAGTTCCGAAACGCCAGCAGCACCGTTGCCCACGGGTGGACCGGTGTGCCGGGGCGGTGTCGCAGTCTTTGTCGGCCCAGCGGCCGGCGCTCCAGTTGCGGGTGAGGTCCCCGCCGCCGCTGGTGCTCCTGCGGCGGCAGGTGGTCCGGTAGGTGGTCCGGCAGGTGGTCCGGTAGGTGGTCCGGCAGGTGGTCCGGCCGCTGCACCCGGTGTTCCCGCTCCGGGTGGCGTCGCACCCCCGGCCGGAACGGTGCCGGCTGGCACAACAGCGCCAGCAACACCGTGTGCTCCCGCAGGCGCAGATTTGACGGCCCTGGCCGGTCCGTTGGTACCCATGGCACTTCCCGGGCCACTGCCGGCGCTTCCCGTCGTGCCGGCGGCGCCCCTGGTTCCGTTGATTCCCCCGGTTCCGGTGATTCCCCCGGTCCCCCCGCTTGCGGCGACTCCTCTGATTCCCCCTGTCCCCCCGCTTGCGGGGGCTCCTCTGATTCCCCCGGTTCCGGTGATTCCCCCTGTCCCCCCGCTTGCGGCGACTCCTCTGATTCCCCCGCTTGCGGCGACTCCTCTGATTGCCCCGGCTCTTGATGCCCTTCCGCCGGTCCCGTTGGTGGCGCCGGGCCCGGCAGGTGCCGCGGCTGCGAGCCCTCTGGCAGGGCTACTGACCGACGCCGTCGGCTTCCCGGTGAACTTGGCTGCCGGTAGCAAGTAACGACCACTCGGCGTATATCAGCGCCGATCCGATTATCGAATCGGATTTGTTTCCACTACTCCTCCACGATCACCGGATCGCCGACGTTGACCGTGTTGAAGTACCACTCCGCATCAGTTGGGCTCAGACCGATGCACCCGTGGGTGACATTGTCGATACCCATGGAGCGAAGCGCCCACGGAGCCGAGTGGACGTACAGGCCGCGCCCGGTGATCCGGACGGCGTGATCGACCGAGAATCGGTACCCCTCGGCGTCGTCGACCGGGATGCCGACGCTGCTGGAATCCATCACGACCGAGCGATCCTTGGCCATGACCGTGTAGCGCCCGACCGGCGTGGGGAACTCGGCCTTGCCCATCGTGGCCGGCATCACCCCGTCCTCACCCCAGTGCGGGCGGTGGTGCGGCGCCGGCAAGGGTCCGGCCCCGACGCCGTCAACGGTCACCGTGAAGGTGCGGGCCGAGATATTGGCGACGCCCACCACCGCGGGGCCCGTCTCGAAGTCAGCGGTCAGTTTGCCGACCGACAGCGCCACCGTGCTGTGCGCCGGCCAGAACTGGTCAGGGACCCACCGCACCACGGTGTCGTCGAGCCACTCGTAGTTCCCGGTCATCTTCGGCGTCGTCTGCACGGTAATCGCGTGCTCGGCTGCCCGGCGGTCGCGCACCGGTGACCACAACGTCACCACTACCGGATGTGCCACACCGACGACCGTGCCCGCCGCCGGCAGCACCGATGCGATGGCGACGCCCCGCGGTTGATTCACCGCAGCGCTACTCGCCCCGGCCGGCGGCACGACCGCGACGGCCGCCGCGACAAGGACCCCCACCACAGCAACAGAGCGCACCGCTGCCCACATCGCGGACATACCTTCCCGATCACTTGACTGCACGTTACTGCCGTTGATGGTATTGGGGTTTGATCGGTCAACCGATGAGCGCGCAGCCGTGTTTCGGTCAAGGCTTCGTCAAGGTTTGGTCACTACATCCGCACCGTCGTGGGTGCGGGATTGGGCTACGACCACGGCTTGAACGGGTTGACCGCGAACTGGATCACCCGGTAGGGCGCCCGCTCGCGCGGGTCGCTGTTGTTCCACTGGCTGACGAACACCCGCAGCTCGTCCAGCGTGGACCCGGGCGAGATGTAGCCGCCGTAGGGCTGCGCGAGCCGGTTGT
>NZ_JBYCKY010000098.1:0-17738 GCF_057473605.1 Mycobacterium sp. TH-M82
CACAGTGGCCGAACTGAGTTTGGGTACCGACGAACTCGCGGCGATGGACATTTTCGCCAGTTGTTCTGCCGAAGACCTCGCTCCGCTGGTCGCCAGCCTGCAACCGTTGCGGGCAGCCGCTGGCCAGGTGCTCATGCGCCAGGGGGAGCGGGCCGTTTCGTTTCTGCTCATATCGTCGGGGACCGCCGGGGTCACGCACAGCGGCGACGACGGCGTCGTGGTGGTCGGCCAGGTGTCGGCGGGCATGGTGGTCGGGGAGATCGCACTGCTGCGCAACAGCCGGCGAACAGCGACCGTCACCACCGCCACGCCGTTGTCCGGCTGGGTCGGCGACCAGCAGGCCTTCGCCCGGATGCTGCAGATCCCGGAGGTGATGGGCCGGCTGGTGCGGACCGCCCGACAGCGCCTCGCCGCCCACATCACCCCGATCCCGATCCGGGTTCGCGACGGCACCGAACTGCTGCTGCGCCCTGTGCTGCCCGGCGACAGCCAACGAACCGTGCACGGGCATGTGAAGTTCTCCGGCGAGACGCTCTACCGACGGTTCATGACCACCCGGATTCCCAGCCCGGCTCTGATGCACTATCTGTTCGAGGTCGACTATGTCGATCACTTCGTCTGGGTGGTGACCGAGCCGGACGGCTCGCCCGTCGCCGACGCGCGATTCGTCCGCGACGAAGGCGACCCGACCGTCGCCGAAATCGCATTCACCGTCGGTGATGCCTACCAGGGCCGCGGTATCGGCACCTTTCTGATGGGTGCGCTGTCCGTTGTCGCCCGGCTGGACGGCGTCGAAAAGTTCTCGGCGCGTGTGCTTTCCGAAAACACGCCGATGCGTGCCATTCTGGATCGGCACGGCGCGTTCTGGCAGCGCGACGACCCCGGGATCGTGACCACTGTGATCGACGTACCCGCAGCAGCTGACGTGCCATTGGACGAAGTTGTCACCGGCCGGATCAAAGATGTTGGCCGTCAAGTTATCCGGACCGTCGGGTAGATTGGCTACGATGTTGAACCTCCGCGCGGCATTGGCGATCGGTTTCGGATGCTGGTTGGCCGCCTGCGGATCGGGCGAGCGGGCCGAGGTGTCGGCAGACATCGACAAAGTGGTCGACGTCAAGTCGACCTTCGGTCCGGAGTTCCAGGTCAAGGACATCGCGCACACCGGAATCGACCCGAGACTGCTGGCCGGCACGACGCTGCCCCCGGGGTTGACTTTCGACCCCGCGGATTGCTCGAAATTCGCGATCAGCCAGCAGTTGCCGCAGGGCGTGCAGGGGAACATGTCCGCGGTCGCCGCCGAGGGCAACGGGAACCGCTTCATCACCATTGCCTTGGAGACATCCGAACCACTGCCGCTCGTCGAGCCGGGACGCAGTTGCCAGAAAGTGGGATTCGCCGGAGAGACGATCCGCGGCTTGGTGGAGGTGGTCGAGGTGCCGCGGATCGACGGCGCACACACGCTGGGCATCCACCGGGTGATTCAGACGGTCACCGACGACAGACCCCGTACCGGGGAGCTTTACAACTACTCCGCGTATTTCGGCCCCTACCAGGTACTGGTCACCGCGAACTCGCTGGTGCAACCGGACACGCCGGTCGTTCCGGTCGATACCGCGCGGGCACGTGACTTGCTCGTCGCCGCCGTCGCGGCGGTCAGAAGCTAGCGCACGCCGCGCGGCCGGAACTGGAGGCTGATCCGTGGGCCGGTCGGCCCCGACGCCTTCGCCGTCTTCGGGATCGAGTGCTCCCAGCTGCGCTGACACGAGCCACCCATGACCAGCAGGTCGCCGTGTCGCTGCGGAAACCGCAACGATGATCCACCGCTGCGCGGTCGCAACGCAAAGGTGCGGGTCGCGCCGAGGCTGACGATCGCGACCATGGTGTCCGCGGTGCGGCCACGGCCGATGGTGTCGCCGTGCCAGGCCACGCTGTCGGCGCCGTCGCGGTACAGGCACAGCCCGACGGTGGTGAACGGCTCGCCGAGTTCGCCGGCATAGATGTCGTTGAGCCGTTGCCGCACCCGGCCGATCAGCGGGTGCGGTGCGTCCTCGACGCTCAGGTCGTAAAAGCTCACCAGCCTGGGCACGTCGACCACCCGCTCGTACATCTGCCGGCGCTCGGCTCGCCACGGCACCGTGGACTGCAGCTCGGTGAGCACGTCATCGACATCCTTCGCCCAGCCGCAGCGCAGGTCGAGCCACGCTCCGCCATCGAGTCGTCGGCGTTGGTTGCCATCGAACAGCGCGCCCTGTATCTCGCACATCAGTTCGAGTCTACCCGTTGAGATTGCGGTCAGGGCTGTTCCCGGATGAATTTCACGACCGTAGGCGCAATGTCACCGGATGCCCCCGGCGGGCGAAGGCCTCCGACACCCGATGCAGGATGAAACGCCGGCTGTGTTCGGCCACCACGTGAATGTCGATCCAACCTTCGCGCTCGATCAATTCAGCACGTCCGATGCCGTGCACATACCGGGCACGATCGGTGCTGTGGTGCTTGCCGTCGTAATCGAGCCCGACCATCTGCTCGTCGTAGCCCATGTCGATGAATGCCTCGTTGAACCCGTCGGTGACCCTGATCTGTGTCCGCGGTGGCGGCAGGCCGGCATCGATGAGAAGGAGCCGTAACCACGTCTCCCTCGGTGATTCAGCACCGGCGTCCATCAGCGGAAGGGCGATGTCGGATCGACGCAGCCCGCGGGATTTCGGATAGCGTTCGGCCAGCGAAGCGGCATCGCCGGCTTTGACGTCTGTTGCGCGGGCCAACGCATCGAGGTGTCGCACGGCGGCGTCACGAGGCAGATGCCTGGCGAGATCGAGCGCGGTCCGCGCCGGACTGGTCACCGTCATCCCATCGATGTTGACGACCTCGTCGTCGTCTATCCGTTCGTTGCGCGTCACAATTCCTGTCGGTGAGCGGCAGCTTCGCCAAATCATCTCGATCGGCGAACCCGCATCCACCCACAGCGCGCCGTGCAGGGCCGCCGCTGCGCGCCCAGCGATCACGCCGTCACGGCCTGACCACAGCCACGCGCCGACCGTTTTACTCGTCAACGTCGGGACGCTCGTCCTCGGGACATAGACATTGGGAAATATCGGCCGGTAATTCCAGCGCAATTGGCCGCGAGTCAATCGTCGACCTGACAGTGCTTCGTTTCCTCGCAGCACCTCCATGCGCTGATGATGTCCGACACCGCGGTTCACGCGTTGACATTGCGTGCAGGGCTGTGGACAACCCGAAACAACGACCTCGACCGCAATCTCAACGCACAGCTACCGCCAGCTGGGCAGCCAGATCTCCATGTGCCAGGTGGCCTGGGAGATCGGCTGGCCGGTGAGCACCGGATACAGCCAGGCGAAATTGGTGAGCACCAGGGCGACGTAGCAGCACACCGCGATCAGCCCGAGGGTCCGCCGCTCGTCGTTCTGTGGGACGCGCTGGTAGAGGATGTCACCGAGGATCAGCGCGATCGCCATCACCAGGAACGGCGCCATGGGTACCGCGTAGAAGAAGTACATCTGCCGGTCGATGTCGGCGAACCACGGGAGCCAACCCGCGCAGTAGCCGACCAGCACGACGGCATACCGCCAGTCGCGGTGCACCAGCATCCGCCACGATGCGTAGCCGAGTACCGGCAGTGCGAGCCACCACATCGCCGGGGTGCCGACCAGCATCACCGCCTTGACACACGACTGTGCACCGCAGCCGGGGACGTTTTGTTGGTCGATGGCGTAGAGCACCGGCCGCAGCGACATCGGCCACGTCCACGGCTTGGATTCCCAGGGATGGTGGTTGCCCGCTCCGTTCGTCAGGCTGGCATGGAAGTGGTAGGCCTGGTAGGTGTAGTGCCACAGTGAGCGGATCGCGTCCGGCACCCGAAAGCGGGTGGCAGCGCCGATCGACTGGCCCACCTCATGGCGGTCCACGGCCGTTTCGGAGGCGAACCACGGCGCGTAGGACGCGAGATATACCCCGAACGGGATGAGCAGCAGCGCGTAGGCCGTCGGCCCCAGGTCGCGGCGGAGCGTTCCCCACCAGGGACGGCGCACCCGGTACTGACGTCGCGCCGCCACGTCGAACGCCAGCGACACCGCGCCGAAGAACACCACGAAGTAGAGCCCGGACCATTTGGTGGCGCACGCCAACCCGAGCAGCACCCCGGCGCCGAACCGCCACCATCGCACGCCCAGCCGCGGGCCCCACGGCGTCTCGGCGCTGCGGCCGTCGTTCAGCACGGCATGCATCCGCATCCGCACCCGATCTCGGTCGACGATGAGGGCACCGAAGGCCCCGACCACGAAAAATGCCAAGAAGCCGTCGAGCAACGCGGTGCGTGCGGCGACGAAACTGACGCTGTCGCCGATGAGCAGCAGCCCGGCGATCCCGCCGACCACGGTGGAACGGCTGATCCGGCGAACGATCCGCACCACCAGCCCCACCAGGATCACTCCGAGCAGGGCGCCGGTGAATCGCCAGCCCAGCCCGTTGTAGCCGAACAGCGCCTCACCGATCGCGATCAGCTGCTTGCCGGCCGGCGGGTGTACGACCAGGCCGTATCCCGGGTTGTCTTCCACACCGTGGTTGTGCAGCATCTGCCAGGCCTGCGGCGCGTAATGCTTCTCGTCGAAGATCGGGGTGCCGGCGTCGGTCGGTGACCCGAGGTTGACGAACCGTGTCACCGCCGCCAGGGCGGTGACCGCCGCGGTCACAGCCCAGCCGGTGCTGCGGTCGGCGGGCCCGAAATCGGCGACCGGCGCCATCGGGCCCGGACTGACAAGCGCTGCCATGCGCTCCGCGGCCACGGCTGCCGGGCTGGTCACGGGCGGGGCTGTCACAGGCGCCGCTCCTGTGCACCGCTTCGCTCTGCATCGTCGCCGGCGGTCACCCAACGATCGTAGGCTTTGCGCCATGGCCGCCGGTCGACTGCTGCTGGGTGCGACGCCGCTGGGTCAGCCATCGGACGCGTCAGCCAGGTTGATCGCCGCACTCGGCGCTGCCGAGGTGGTCGCCGCCGAGGACACCCGGCGGGTACGCAAGCTGGCCAGCGCACTCGACGTCCGCATCACCGGCAAGGTGGTCAGCCTGTTCGACGCGAACGAAGTAGCGCGGATCCCCACTCTGCTGGCCGAGATCACCGCCGGGGCGACGGTGCTGGTGATCAGCGACGCCGGGACGCCGGCGATCAGCGACCCGGGCTACCGGCTGGTCACCGCTTGCCTGGACGCCGGTGTGGACGTGGGTTGTCTACCCGGCCCGTCGGCGGTGACCACCGCACTGGCGGTGTCCGGCCTGGCGCCGGACAAGTTCTGTTTCGAGGGTTTCGCCCCGCGTAAGCCGTCAGCGCGCAAGGCTTGGCTGGCAGCGCTCGCCGACGAGCGCCGCACCTGCGTGTTCTTCGAGTCGCCGCGCCGGCTGGCCGGCTGCCTGCGCGACGCGGCCGAACAGCTCGGTGGTGCGCGACGCGCGGTGGTGTGCCGGGAGCTGACCAAGGTGCACGAGGAAGTAGTGCGGGGAACGCTGGACGAACTCGCGGCGTGGGCCGCCGACGGAGTGCTCGGCGAGATCACCGTGGTGCTGGCCGGGGCTAGCCCACAGGCCGACATGTCCGTGCTGGTGGCCGAGGTCGCGGAGCTGACCGGTGCCGGGATGGGCGTCAAGGCCGCCTGTGCGCGGGTGGTCACCGCCCACCCGGGGGCACCGCCGCGGCGCGAGCTCTACGACGCGGTGCTGCGTTCTCGGGGTCGGCGTTGACGCTGCGCTCACGGTGCGAAAGCGACCCCCGTTGTGGGCGCAGAATCGATGAGCGTGGGCATCAGGCCGAGGACCGGCGCGGCCTTGTGCAGGCACTCCTGCCATTCGGCGTCGGCGTCGGAGTCGGCGGTGATGCCGCCGCCGACTCCCAACACGGCACCACCGGCCGCGTCGAATTCGACGGTGCGGATCGCCACGTTGAGCTCGCATCCGGCCATCGGCGATGCCAAACCGACTGTGCCGCAATATACTCCACGTCTGTACTGTTCCCACCCCGACAGTAGTTGGCGGGCGCGCAACTTCGGTGTTCCGGTGACCGAGGCGGGCGGAAACGCAGCGTCCAGCAACGCCGACGGGGGCAGCTCGACCGGCACCCGCGCCGACACCGTCGACACCAGGTGCCACACCCCCGGCGCGGGCCGTACCGCCAGCAGCTCGGGCACGGTGACTGTCCCGGTGATCGCCACCCGGCCCAGGTCGTTGCGGACCAGGTCGACGAGCATGATGTTCTCCGCGACGTCCTTGATCGAGGACCGCAGCGCCGACGGGCGTGCGTCCAGCGGCAGCGTGCCCTTGATCGGGCTGGAGATCACGGTGTCGCCGCGGCGGCGCAGAAACAGCTCCGGTGACAACGAGGCCACCGCCCCCCAGTCCCCGGCGACATATGCGGCCCGGCCCGGCGCGGTGCGTGTCACCGCATCGGCGAAGAAGTCCAGCGGAGCGCCCGCGACGGTCCCGCTGAATTGGGTGCATACACACGCTTGATACACCTCGCCGTCCCGGATCGCTTCCAGGCAGGCCAGCACGCCGGCGCGGTGCCGGTCGCGGTCGGCCTGCCCCCAGTCGACGTGGCAGTGTCGCGACGGCGCCGGGGTCGCCAGCGCTTCGGCCAACCAGCCCGGCATCGCGGCCCCGGAGAGGCTTTCGTACCACCACTGCCCGCCCCGCCCGCCCTGCTTGTCACGGTCGCGGCGCAGCACGCAGTCGGTCCAGCCGCCGGCGGCTTGCGGGATCCGGCCCGGCTGCCCGTCGGCGCCGGCATCCGGGTAGGACAGGTAGCCGATCCAGCCACCGCCCACCGCGGTGCTGCCTGAGCCCGGCCGGACCGCGAACGCGGCGGCCGGGTCGACGGGTTGTATCGCCACGCTCGGTGCGATCACCGCGAGCGCGCCGAACCACTCGCCGGTCAGCGCCGCCGGCGGCGGCAGGCCCAGCCGAACCGTGGCGTCACCGACCGCGCGCAGCACCTCCGGCGCTTCGCCCAGCGCACCGAGCCGCTGCGTTCGCACCGTCCTAGCTTGCTGCGTCGGGCGAGCAGACGCAAAGGCCCCTGCATGTCGCGTGCGCGGGGGGGCCTTTGCGTCTGCTCGCGGTCAAGAGGTTAAGAAACGTGGCGGGGGAACACGCCGACGGGCGGCGGTAGCGCGATACCGGGCTTGAGCCGCTCACCGATCGCCGCGAAGGTGCGTTGCCCGTCGGGCTGGCCGAGCAGATCCAGCAGCTTTCCCGTCGATTCCGGCATCACCGGTTGAATCAACAGTGCCGCGATGCGTACCACCTCCAGCGTGGTGTAGAGCACGGTCGGAAAGCGCGTCTGATCAGCCGGGGACTCACTTTTGGAAAGCACCCACGGCTGTTGCGCGGAGAAGTACCGGTTGGCGGCACCGAGCATCAGCCAGATCGCCTCCAAACCCAAATGCATTGCCTGCACATCGAACTTGGCTCGCACCTGTTCCAGCAGCCTGTCGGCCGTAGTTAGCAACTGCAAGTCCTCGACGGTGAATTCGCCTGGCTCCGGGACGATCCCGGCCAGATTCTTGGCGACCATCGACAGTGACCGCTGCGCCAGGTTGCCCAGCTCGTTGGCCAGGTCGGTGTTGATCCGGGTGATGATCGCGTCATCGCTGTAACTGCCGTCCTGGCCGAACGGGACCTCGCGCAGCAGGAAGTAGCGCACCTGGTCCAGGCCGAACGCGTCCACCAGCGTGTCCGGGTCGATCACATTACCCACCGACTTGCTCATCTTCTGACCCCGGTTGAGCAGAAATCCGTGTGCGAAAACCCTTCGGGGCAGCTCGATTCCGGCTGACATCAGAAACGCCGGCCAGTAAACGGTGTGAAACCGGATGATGTCCTTGCCGATCATGTGCAGGTCGGCGGGCCAATAGCGGCGAAACACCGGCGAGTCGGTGTCGGGGTAGCCCACCCCGGTCAGGTAATTGGTCAGCGCATCGACCCACACGTACATGACGTGGTCGGGATGGTCGGGGACCGGCACGCCCCAGTCGAACGAGGTGCGGGAGATCGACAGATCGCGCAGCCCGCCGGAGACAAAGCTGACCACCTCGTTGCGTCGCACGTCCGGTGCGATGAACTCCGGGTGGGCCTGGTAATGGGCCAGCAGCTTGTCCGCGTACGCCGAGAGCCGGAAGAAATACGTCTGCTCCTCGGTCCACGTCACCGGCGCTCCGGTTTCGCCGGCGATGCGGATGCCGTCGTCGGCAAGCGCGGTCTCCGCTTCGACGAAAAAGCGCTCGTCGCGCACCGAGTACCACCCCGAATAGGAATCGAGGTAGATGTCGCCGGCGTCGGCCATCCGCTGCCAGATCACCTTGGACGCCGCCAAGTGGTCGGCGTCGGTGGTGCGGATGAAGCGGTCGAAGGAGATGTTGAGGCGCTGCTGCAGCCGTTGGAACACATCGGAGTTGCGCCGGGCCAATTCCGCGGTGGCAATGCCCTCGGCGGCCGCCGTTTCGACCATCTTCAATCCGTGCTCGTCGGTGCCGGTCAGGTAGCGCACGTCGTAGCCGTCGAGCCGTTTGAACCGGGCGATTGCATCGGTGGCGATGTATTCGTACGCATGCCCGACGTGCGGCTCGCCGTTCGGGTAGGTGATCGCCGTGGTCAGGTAGTAGGGCCTCATCGCAGATCCACCCTATTGTGTGGCCGTGACTTCCAAACAGTCAGCCGAACGGCAAGCGCCGCCCGTTCCGGAGCCGTTGCACCCGCTGATCGATGCGCACACCCACCTCGACGCCTGCGGGGCGCAGGACGCCGGCCAAGTGCGCATCATGGTGGATCGTGCCGCCACGGTCGGGGTCGAGGCGATCGTCACCGTCGCCGATGACCTGAGTTCGGCGCGCTGGGTGACCCGGGCCGCCGATGGGGATCCGCGGGTCTACGCCGCGGTGGCGCTGCATCCCACCCGCGCCGACGCGCTGACCGAGGCTGCCCGCGACGAGATCGAGCGGTTGGCCGCCCACCCGCGGGTGGTGGCGATCGGCGAAACCGGCCTGGACCTGTACTGGCCGGGCCGGCTGGCGGGCTGCGCGGAACCGGGCAGCCAGCGGGAGGCCTTCGCCTGGCACATCGACCTTGCCAAACGAACCGGCAAACCGCTGATGATCCACAACCGCGGCGCCGACGCCGAGGTGCTCGAGGTGCTGGCGGCCGAGGGCGCCCCCGAGGTGGTGATCTTTCACTGTTTCTCCTCGGGCAGCCAGATGGCCCGCAGCTGCGCCGACGCCGGGTGGCTGCTCAGCCTGTCGGGTACGGTGACCTTCCGCAATGCTCGTGAGCTGCGGGAAGCCGCGCCGCTGATCCCGTCCCGGCAGTTGCTGGTGGAGACCGACGCACCGTTTCTGACGCCGCACCCCTATCGCGGTGCACCCAACGAGCCCTACTGCCTGCCTTACACGGTTCGAGCGCTGGCCGAACTGCTGGATGTGCCGCCCGGCGAGCTCGCCCGGGTCACCACCGGCAACGCTCGCCGGGCGTACGGATTGCATTAAGAGTCCTTTAAGAACGTCCGCCGGAAGTTGATCGACGCCAGGCGGTTCGTTACCGTCTCGTTATCGAATGTGGGGCCCCAAGGGCCCCTTTCCTGTGTCATGAGGTCGTTGAGGTCAGGGACAGCAGCACGTTGAATGTAGTGACAAGGCTCCACCAGAACCAATCGCCGATTCTACGAATACTGGTTGCCGCGATGTTGCTTTCGCTGATCTTCGCCGGCGGCTACGCGGTCGCCAACCACAAGACGGTGACCCTGGACGTCGATGGGACACCTACGACCGTCACCACGATGAAGTCTCGGGTGATTGACGTCGTCGAAGAGAACGGGTTCACCGTCGCCGAGCGCGACGACCTGTCCCCGGCCGGCGACACGCGGGTGCAGAACGCCGACACGATCACGCTGCGGCGCAGCCGGCCGCTGCAGATCTCCCTGGACGGCGGAACAGACACCAAGCAGGTCTGGACGACGGCAAGCACCGTCGATGAGGCGCTGGCTCAGCTGTCCATGACCGACATCGCCCCGGTGGCGGCCTCCCGCGGCAGCCGGGTCCCGCTGTCCGGCATGGCGCTGCCGGTGGTCAGCGCCAAAACGGTGCAGATCGACGATGGCGGGGCGGTGCGCACGGTGCACCTGGCCGCGCCGCACGTTGCGGGCCTGCTTGAGGCCGCCGGCACCCCGCTGGAGCAGAGCGACAAGGTGACTCCGGCGGCCTCGACGCCGGTGACCGAGGGAATGCAGATCCAGGTGACCAGAATCCGTACCCAGCAGGTCACCGAGCGGGTGCCGCTGGCCCCGAACCCGCAGCGGATCGAAGACCCGACCATGAACATGAGCCGCCAAGTCGTGGAAGACCCCGGCACACCGGGCACCCAGGACGTGACGTTCACCGTGGCCGTGGTCAACGGTGCGGAGACCGGCAGGCTGCCGGTGGCCAATGTCGTGGTGCAGCCGGCCCGCGACGCTGTGTTGCGAGTCGGGGCCAAGCCGGGCACCGAAGTGCCGCCGGTGAGCAACGGCGGCACTTGGGACGCCATCTCCCGCTGTGAGGCCGGTGGCAACTGGGCGATCAACACCGGCAACGGCTACTACGGCGGCGTGCAGTTCGACCAGGGCACCTGGGAGCGCAACGGTGGCCTGCGGTATGCCCCGCGCGCGGATCTGGCTACCCGGGACGAGCAGATCGCCATTGCGGAGGTCACCCGGGGACGTCAGGGTTGGGCTGCCTGGCCGGTGTGCAGCGGGCGGGCGGGTACCCGCTGAGCGTTCGGCTCCTCGGACGCACCGAGATAAGGACTCTGGCCAAAGAGCTCGAGTTCCGGCCGCGGAAATCACTGGGCCAGAACTTCGTCCACGACGCCAACACGGTGCGTCGGGTGACGTCGGCAGCCGGAGTGAACCGGGGTGATCACGTCCTGGAGGTCGGCCCCGGGTTCGGTTCACTGACCCTGGCCCTGCTCGACCGCGGAGCGGCGGTCACCGCCGTCGAAATCGACCCAGTGCTGGCCGACCGGCTGCCGAAAACGGTTGCGGAGCACTCGCACGCCGAAGCCGACCGACTCAGGGTGCTCAACTACGACATCCTGTCCGCGGGTCCGGGTGTGCTGACCGGTGAGCCCACAGCGTTGGTGGCCAATCTGCCCTACAACGTCGCGGTGCCGGCGCTGTTGCATCTGCTGGCCGAGTTTCCCTCCATCCGGACGGCGACGGTGATGGTCCAGGCTGAGGTCGCCGAACGGCTGGCCGCCGAGCCGGGCGGCAAGGACTACGGGATACCCAGTGTGAAGGTCCGGTTCTTCGGGACCATACGCCGTCTCGGCACGGTGCCGCCGGCCGTGTTCTGGCCGATTCCGCGAGTCTATTCCGGACTGGTGCGCATCGATCGATACCGAGCCGCACCGTGGCCCACCGACGACACATTCCGTCGAAGGGTCTTCCAACTTGTGGACACCGCATTCGCACAGCGGCGCAAAACCACTCGTAATGCTTTCGCCGAGTGGGCGGGGTCGGGCAACGAATCCGCGAAGCGACTGCTGGCTGCCAGCATCGACCCGGCCCGCCGCGGCGAGACGTTGTCGATCGCCGACTTCGTCCGGTTGCTCCAGCGCCCGGATTCCCCTACCACGACGCCGGCCCGGGGCAGTCCAGGCGGCACACCCCGGCGCGTCAACTCGACCAGCTAGACCGATGTGCGCAGCACCCGGGTGATGTGTTCGACGAACTCAGTGCAGGACCGGTAGCGCATCTCCGGTGCTTTTGCCATCGCCCGAGAAAGAACCGTGTCGAAGGCGCGTGGTATCCAACCGAAGTCGTGCGAGACAGGTCGCGGCAACCTGCGCAGCTGCGCGTCTACCAGCTCAGCGGCGCTATCTGCAGTGAACGGCGGTGCCCCGGTGAGTAATTCGACCGTCGTACATGCCAGCGCATACTCGTCGGTGGCGGCAGCGGGCGCTTGGCCGAGCAGTACTTCGGGGGCGGCGTAGGGCAGCGATACCTGCCGACGTTTTTGCCGTCGCCACACGTCTTCGACGACGGTGTGGGCCACACCGAAGTCGACCAGCACCGCGCCGTCGTGGGGGAAATCCTCGGCAACAAGGATATTCGCGGGTTTCACGTCGCAGTGCACGATGCCATTGCGGTGCGCGTAGTCCAGCGCGTCGGCAATCTGCGCCAGGGCCGCCAGCCGGTCGTCGAGCACCCGTAGCCGTGTCGAGTTGCCACCGGCGACGAATTGCATGGCCAGCCAACAGGGCCCGCGTTCGTAGACCGTGACGACGTGGGGGTGATCGAGTGCGCGTGCGAACTCGAATTCCCGTTCCAGGTGGGCTCGTTCGGGCGGTGTGCGGTGGTCCTCGTCGAGGACCTTGAGCGCCAGCACGCGCTGCGGTCCGGATGCTGGGTAGGCCCGATACACCGTGGCGCAGCCGCCGCGGCCTACCGTCCGGTCGACGACGTAGCCGCCCAGGGTCTCGCCGGCGTACAGCACCGTTTCAGGCTAGGACCTGGTGGTTTGAGCCCCTCCAGCCGCCCGCAGCAGCTAAGGAACGACTATGTAGTCTAGCGTTGTTCGTGGGCAACACACTTAATAATGGGCAACACACTTAATAAGATGCGAAGATCGTCACACCGATGTGATCACCTTGCCGGGGAGATTAGTTATGACCAGTCGCAGGCTGCGCTCGCTGGGCGCCGTGTCGTTGGCGTTCACCGGCGCCTTAGCACTGGTAGCACTGGTAGCACTGGTCGCACTGGTCGTGCCGCTCGCGGTCAGCCCGGCGCTGGCGACCGGGGTGAGAACGGTGCTCGCCGAGGTGAAGCTGCTGAGCACCGACGCCGAGTCGTGGATCATGGGAGGCAGCGGTCTACCGATACCTCCGCCGTCCTACCTGACGGACGTCAGTGAGCGGTACATCAACCCGTCGGCGTTTCCTGATTTCAGCCACGGCGAGCCGCTGTTCCACGGCCAGCCGGAGTTTCCGGTCGTCACAACGAACCCGCTGTTCACCCCGGAGGGGCTGTATCCGTTCGAGGGCGTCAAAGAGCTGGAGTTCAACCAGTCGGTAGCGCAGGGCGTCAGCATCCTGAACACCACGATCACGAATCAGGTCGCCTCGGACACCCCCAGCGTCGTGTTCGGCTACTCGCAGAGCGCGACCATTTCCACACTGGAGATGCAGAACCTGCTCGCCCTGCCGCATAACGATCAGCCCGCCGCGGATCAGCTGAATTTCGTGCTGGTCGGTGACCCCAACAACCCCGACGGCGGTCTCCTGCCCCGCTTCGACTTCCCGGGTATGCAGGAGGCGACCATCCCGAGTCTGGGGATCACGTTCAGCAGCGCGACCCCGGCGGACACCCCCTGGGACACCGCGATCTACACCCAGGAATACGACGGCTTCGCGGACTTCCCGAGGTACCCGCTCGATCTGCTGTCGGACATCAACGCCGTTTTGGGTATCGCCTTCGTCCACGGCACCTACCCGACCATCACCTCCGAGCAGATCAGCCAGGCGATCCTGCTGCCGGGCTCAACCGAGTTGCCCTTCGATCTCCCCGGCGGTGGGACCACCGCCGCCGAGTCGACCAACTACTTCATGATTCCCACCGAGAACCTTCCGCTGCTGGACCTGCTGCGCGCCATCCCGGTGGTGGGCAACCCGCTGGCCGACCTGCTGCAGCCGGACCTGAAGGTGCTGGTCAATCTGGGGTACGGCAGCATCGACCAGGGCTGGGACCCAGGGCCGGCCAACGAGGCAACGCCATTCGGCCTGTTCCCGGATGTCAACATCAGCGATGTGCTGAACGCCCTGGGCGCAGGGGCCGAGCAGGGCGTCACCGACTTCACCCACGACCTGTCCCACCTGTCGTTGTCCAGCCTGTCGGCGGGCACCCCCGATCTGGCCTCGCTCAGCCTCACCGACATCGTCAATGCCTTCAGTGCTGCGGCATCGCACGCCTACGCGGCGTTGCTGCCGACCGCCGACATCGTCAACAGCCTGACGACCACCATGCCGGTCTACGATGTCGACCTCTTCACCCACTTCCTCGGGCAAGGTGACCTGGCGGAGGCGCTCCTGATGCCGATCGGGGTCGACTTCGCGTTGGCCAGCGTCGCAGGCGGATTCGAACTCCGCGTGATCGAGAACGCGATTTTTGCGATCGGTGATTCCTTCAGCGGCCTGTCGTAACGGCTGAGGCCACCGGCGATAGTCTCATCGGCGTGACCGCGTCCGACGGAAACACCGCCACGGAGTGGATACCCACCGGGTCGGTCAGCGTGCAAGTACCCGGGAAGCTCAACCTTTACCTGGCCGTGGGGGATCGCCGCGCCGACGGCTACCACGAGCTGACCACGGTGTTTCACGCCGTGTCGGTGGTCGACGAGGTCACGGTCCGCGCCGCGGACATGCTGTCGCTGCGAGTTGTCGGGGAGGGTGCCGACCTGCTGCCCACCGACGAGCACAACCTGGCCTGGCGGGCCGCCGAGTTGATGGCCGGTCACGTGGGCCGGGTGCCCGACGTGGCGATCACGGTCGACAAGTCCATCCCGGTCGCCGGCGGCATGGCCGGCGGCAGCGCGGATGCCGCCGCGGTGCTGGTCGCGATGAACGTGCTGTGGGAGTTGGGCATACCGCGTCGCGATCTGCATTCGCTGGCCGCGCGGCTGGGCAGCGACGTGCCGTTCGCGTTGCATGGTGGCACCGCGTTGGGCACCGGTCGCGGTGAGGAGCTGGCCACCGTGTTGACCCGCAACACCTTTCACTGGGTGTTGGCATTCGGCGAGTGCGGGTTGTCCACTGCCGCGGTGTTTGCCGAGCTGGACCGCCTCCGAGCTGATGCCGGCCGCGTACTGCCGCGGCTTGACCAACCCGAGCCGGTGCTGGCGGCGCTGGCTGCCGGCGATCCCCATCGTCTGGCTCCGCTGCTGGGTAATGAGCTGCAGGCGGCGGCGGTCAGTCTGGCCCCGGTGCTGCGACGTGCGCTGCACGCGGGTGTCGAGGCGGGTGCGCTGGCCGGCGTCGTGTCCGGTTCGGGGCCGACGTGCGCGTTCTTGTGCGCGTCCGCCGCGTCGGCCGCCGACGTCGGCGCGGAGCTCGCGGCGGCGGGCGTCTGCCATGCGGTCCGGGTGGCCAGCGGGCCGGTGTACGGTGCCCGCGTGGTGTCGCCCCCCGTCACCGGGGTGTGATCTAGATCGCAATCCGACGTAGGATTTGTCCGGTCTTTAAGACGAGTTTAAGATACTGCGCGGTGACTAGTTGCGGTCAGGACAATTGTGCGATCCCATTGCTCGCGGGGTGTGGCGCACCTTTGCACACCGCCTGTGACCCACCACCGTTTCGAGACACGATCGCTCCCCGATTGTGCAGGCGCGCCTCTCACCGAACGGCCGTTACCAGGTGGAACATTGAATCTCGGGCGTGCAGGGCACTGCACCGCATCAGGAGGCTGTCGTGAGCAGGTTCACCGAAAAAATGTTCTGCAATGCCCGCAACAGCACCAACGGGATGGTCACCGGCGAACCGCATCACCCGATCCGGCACACCTGGGGCGAAGTGCACGAACGTGCCCGCCGAGTGGCCGGCGGGCTGGCTGCGGCGGGTGTGGGACACGGCGACGCGGTCGGCGTGTTGGCCGGCGCTCCGGTGGAAATCGCCCCCACTGCGCAAGGGTTGTGGATGCGCGGAGCCAGCCTGACCATGCTGCATCAGCCCACCCCCCGTACCGACCTGGCGGTATGGGCAGAGGACACCGCGACCGTCATCGACATGATCGAGGCCAAGGCCGTCATCGTCTCCGACCCCTTCATGGCGGCGCTGCCGGTGCTCGCCGAGCGCGGCATCCAGGCGTTGACCGTGGAGCAACTGCTGGCTTCCCAGGCGCTGGACCCGGTGCAGACCGGCGAGGACGACCTGGCGCTGATGCAATTGACGTCCGGTTCCACCGGATCCCCCAAGGCCGTCCAGATCACCCACCGCAACATTCACTCCAATGTCGAGGCGATGTTCGTCGGCGTGAAATACGACGTCGATAAAGATGTGATGATCAGCTGGCTGCCGTGCTTCCACGATATGGGCATGATCGGCTTTCTGACCGTGCCGATGTATTTCGGTGCCGAGTTGGTCAAGGTCACCCCGCTGGACTTCCAGCGCGACACGCTGCTGTGGGCAAAGCTGATCGACAAGTACAAGGGCACTTTCATCTGCGGACCGAACTTCGCCTACTCGCTGTTCGCCAAGCGACTGCGCAAGCAAGCCAAACCCGGTCAGTTCGACCTGTCCACGCTGCGGATCGCGATGTCGGGCGCCGAACCGGTGGAGCCCGCCGACGTCGAAGACCTGATCGACGCGGGCCGGCCGTTCGGGCTCAAGCCGGAGGTGATCCTGCCCGCCTACGGCATGGCCGAGACGACGCTGGCGGTGTCGTTCTCGCCGGTCGAGGAGGGACTGGAAGTCGACGAGGTCGATGCCGACCTGCTGGCTGCGCTGCGGCGCGCGGTGCCGGCCACCAAGGGCACCACCCGGCGGCTGGCCTCGCTGGGTCCGCTGCTGCAGGGCATCGAGGCCCGTATCGTCGACGAGGACGGCGCGGTGCTGCCTCCTCGCGGGGTGGGCGTCATTCAGCTGCGCGGCGAACCGGTAACTCCGGGCTACATCACCATGGCGGGTTTCATCCCCGCGCAGGACGAGCACGGCTGGTATGACACCGGCGACCTCGGTTACCTGACGGAAAACGGCCACATCGTGGTCTGCGGCCGGGTGAAAGACGTCATCATCATGGCCGGTCGCAACATCTACCCCACCGACATCGAGCGGGCCGCCAGCCGGGTCGACGGGGTGCGGGCGGGCTGCGCTGTGGCGGTGCGGCTGGACGCCGGCCACTCCCGGGAGACCTTCGCGGTCGCGGTGGAGTCCAACGCCTGGCAGGATCCCGCCGAGGTCCGCCGTATCGAACACCAGGTGGCGCACGAGGTGGTGGCCGAGGTCGATCTGCGCCCCCGCAACGTGGTGGTGCTGGGCCCCGGGGCCATCCCCAAGACGCCGTCGGGCAAACTGCGCCGGGCCAATTCCGTCACGCTGGTCACCTAGTTTCCCTCTTGCGCTGGGGTACCGCCCGCTTGCGGGGGAGGGCGTTCCCCGGTCCGACACGCCGCTCGCGCCCTCGCGAGCCGTCGGCGTGCGCCCGCGCGGTTACGGCCAGGCGTGCACGACGTTCTGTGCGGACTCCAGCCCCAGCTCGATCAGTAATTCGGTGGCGTCGGCGGCCTGCTCGCAGATGGCCGGCACCTGGTCGGCCTCGTCGGCTGTGAACGGCTCCAGCACGAACGCCGCCGGGTCCTTGCGTCCGGGCGGACGGCCGATCCCGATGCGAACACGTTGAAAGTCCTTGCTGCCCAATACCGCCGCGATTGATCGCAGCCCGTTGTGGCCGCCTTCGCCGCCGCCCAGCTTGAGCCGGATGCGACCGAAGTCGAGATCCAGGTCGTCGTGGATGACGGTGATGTTGCCCGGCGGCACCGAGAAGAATTTCGCCAATGGCGCTACTTGGCGACCCGACTCGTTCATGTAACTGCGTGGCCGGGCCAGCACCACCGAGCGTCCGCACAGCCGGCCGGTGGCCACCTCCGCCCCGGAACGTTTATGCGCCTTGAACTTCGACCCCATTCGCGCGGCCAGCCGGTCGGCGACCATGAAGC
>NZ_JBYCKY010000099.1:0-4548 GCF_057473605.1 Mycobacterium sp. TH-M82
GGCGCCGATCTCGTCGCGGCCGTCGATCTCGAAGCCGTAGCCGTCGTGGTTTCCGGTCAGCCGGTCCCACCAGCTGCGGCGCGGCGGCTGGTGCAGCCGGTAGTGTTCGCCCTTGTTGCCCAGGCCGAGCGCAGCGGAGAGCAGCTCGCCTCGCGGCAGCTGCAGTTCGGCGAGCTGTTCGTCGAGCTGGCGTACGTAGTCGTCGCAGAGCTGCTCGGCGACCATCGCCAGCAACTGCCGGAACCCGGCGGACCGGAACTGACCGGCGTGCCGGTCGGCGAGGGCGCGCAGTTGTTTGAGGTTGTCGGTGAGGTGTTCCAGGATCCGGACCGAGCGGCGCAGGATGCCCGCCGGTTCGCGGGACAGCAGGCCGCCGAGAAAGACCTTGCGCTGTACTTCAGCGCCGTCGACGGCGAGGTCATAGAGTTGTTTCACCGCAGCGCGATTGGCCAGGCAGTCGGCCAGCACCTGTTGGCGGTAGACGATCACTTAGGGATCGGTGACGGTCAGCGGCACGACCTTCTTGACGACGTCGAGCAGAAAACTGTCACCGGCCGCCATGGCCTGGTAGACCCTGGGCAGCTCCAGGTCGTCGGCGATCAGATCGCCCAGCCGCCAGGGCAACCGGGGAGCCAGCTCGACGTCGTTGTCGGGATGGAGCAGCCGGACCTTCATCGGGTGATCCTTCGCCGTAAGACGTGGTGGTTGAGCCCGTATTTATCGGCCAGTGCCGCAGCGTAGGCCAGGCCGTCGGCGGGTCTGCGGGTGAATTCGAATGTCCGCCGGGTCGGATCATCGGATGCGACTTCACCGACCATGCTGACGCAGGTCGGATCGAAGCTGGCCAGCTCGTCGAGAAAGGTGACGTAGACCGCGACGCAGCCACGCTTGATGATGCGCCGCAACACCTCGGTGCCGATCAGCAGCGCATCGTTGACGGTGGTGGAGGCGAAGCTCTCATTCATCACGACGACACTCGCCTCGGTGGCGCAGGTCAGGATGTGGTGGATGCGCACCAGCTCGTCGTCGAGCTTGCCGCGCAGCGTCGACAGCGTCTCTTGGCGTTCGAAGTGGGTGTAGATCTGATCGGGCAGGGTCAGTTCGGCACGACTTGCCGGCACCGGACAGCCCAGCGCCGCGAGGTACGCGCACTGGCCAATGGTCCTGGCGAATGTCGTCTTGCCGCCTTGGTTGGGGCCGGTGACGACGAAGATCCGTTCCGGCCCTGACAGGCGAAAGCTGTTGCCTACGACCGGCTTGTTCTCGTCGACCGATTTGGTCGCCAGAGCGAGGTCGAAGGCGTCGTCGGCGCGAACCACGCCGGGCTCGACGGTGACCGCGGGGTAGCTGAAGCTCAGGCCGGCCGCGGTGAAACGACGGATGAAAGCGAGGTAACAGCGGTAGAAGTGGATTTCGCGCTCGAAACGGGCGATCACCGGCTCGACGAAGTGGGCGTTGCGGGCACAGAAGGCTTCCAGGCGTGCGAAAGTCTCAGGATAAAGCTTGGCGACGCACTCCAGGATATGTTCTTCGACATGGTTCATGTCGGCGAAATTGGTGAAGCGGACGTGATAGTCCTTGGCTGCCTCGGTGGCGAACCGCTGGAAAGTCGCAGCGATGTCGGCGCTGTAATCGGTTTGGCCCGTGAACGTCTCGACGTGCACCCGTAGGCCTTCAATGTGTACGGCGTAGCGGATGTTGTGGAGTTCGGCCTGCATGGATTGAGTGTCGTCAACCAGTGCCTGGAATCCGCGGCTGCCCACATAGGCATCGACGTGGGCGGCGAAGCCACGCAGGCCGGCCGAGGTCAGGCCGGCTCCGTCGAGCTCGTCGTGCAGCGCCGCGACCGCGCCGCAGTAGGTTTCGACGGCGTAGACGAACCAACCGTGCTGCTGCAACCGGTGATACACGTGTGCGGCCTGATGCAGGCGTTGTCGCACGGTGTGCATGCCGGCGACGAAGTTCTCGATAGGCCGCCGGGTTTCCTCGCGGTCGAGATCACGGAACACGTCATGGCGGTAGGAGACGGCCGAAACATCGTGCAGCGGTGAGTAGAAGAACTTCTCCAGGCCATCGGAGGCGCTGTCGACATGTCCGGTGGTGACCGCGGCGAAGACTTGGTCCAGGTGCAGATCGGCAAAACAATCCGGTGCGGTGAGCTTGTCGACGTCCATCGGGTGCGGACCCGGGGACAGGATGCTGGTAAATGACGCCATGGTTTCCCACCGCCTTATCCGGCGGCCGGGGTGCGGGGTATGACGCTGGGCCGGCGTAGCTTGCCGGCGGCATTGCTGACGCCGCGCCCGGCCAATGTGCCCAGCATCGCCTCGCCGAACATGCCCGGCTGCAGCGCCGCCGGGGCCGCGGGCGCGGCGGCGCCGGCCGGCACGCTGGTGGCCGGTAGCGTCGCGCTTGCGAGGTTGACCGGCGGTGTGACGGTGGCGGCCCAGGCCTGCGGTACCGACAGGGTGTTGACCAAGATGGCCCGGCCCATCACCGCCGACGCCGCTGGGACGGGCGGCGTTGGCGCACCGGCCGGTGCCAGTGGCGCCGTCGACCCGACCAAGAACGGCCCGATCCCCTGATGCTCGTCGCGTAGTGCATTGACCGCCACCGCATGGTTGGTCGTCCCGATGCTAAACGACGACAGAAACGTGCTCGAGGTCGACGCGGCAGCGCTCAACACTGCCGAGTTCGTCAGGGACGAGTCCAGCACCGACGACAGGCCGATCGCCTGAGTGGGCGCGGCGAGCTGCGCGACTGCCGCGGCGGCTGGTTGCGACACCGGGTTCGGCGGGCCGGTGAACGGTGTCAGCTTCGACGCCGTCGCCGACGACGTGGCATAGCCGTTCATGGCGGCGCTATCCTGCGCCCACATCCGCTCGTAGTCGGCTTCGGTGACCGCGATCGCCGGGCTGTTCTGTCCGAAGAAGTTGCTCGCGATCAGTGACGTCAACTGGGTGCGGTTCGCCGCAATCAGCGGTGGCGGCACCGTCATCGCAAATGCCGTCTGGTAAGCGCCCGCCGCGGTCTGTGCCTGGGTCGAGGTTTGCTCGGCCTGAGCGGCCGTGCCGTGCATCCAGGCCACATAGGGCGTGATCGCAGTCGCCATCATCGTCGACGACGGACCTCGCCATCCGTCAGTAGCCAGGCCGGCGATCACCGACCGATAGGCGGCCGCAGCGGCATGCAGTTCGCGGGCGAGCTGACTCCAACGGGCGGCAGCGGCCAGCATCGGTCCGGTACCAGGGCCGGAGTACATTCTGGCCGAGTTGATTTCCGGTGGAAGTATGCCAAAGTCCATGTCAGACAACCTCTCTCATGTCGTGTTTGCTTGCGCTTCGCTAGCCCGCGGCCGGGGAGCGAACGATGATTTGTTTGCTCCGGTGCCGCGGAGCATCCGGCCCGTCTCGGGATAGCGTCCCGAGAACCGATTGGCTGAATACATTTCCCGAAGCAAGCTGGGTGTCGGCGGAGACCTCCGCCGGGATGGGCCCGGACGTCGGCAGTGTCACCGCGGTCGGCTGGACCTCGGCAGCGGTGGCGCCCCAGCTTGGTGGCACCGACAACGTCCCGAGCAGGCCGGCCCGGCCCATTCCCGCCGACACCGCCGGCCCGCCGAGCCGGACCGGGGCGGCAGACACCAGGTTCGCCGAGACACCGGCCTCTTCCAACTCCCGGGTTGCCTGATAGAAAAGCCGCATGTTCGTGATGGCAATATTGCGCCCCGAATTCGCCGCTCTGGTCGTCGTGACCGCGACGTTCGTAACGTTCGGGACGTGCAACGCGATGGACTCCAACGCCGACAACGAGGTAGCCGCGGCGGGTGTGGCCAGTTGCGGCAGCAGTGTCGTCGGCTGGGTAGCAGCATTGCTTGCGGCGTGGCCGACCGCGCCGGCCTGGGCGGCCAGCCCGGCCGGGTCGGTGGTGTGGCGCGGCTCGGTGAACGGGGTCAGCGCACTCGCGGCCGACGAGGACCCGGCGTAGCCGTACATCGCGGTGGCGTCCTGGAGCCACATCTCGGCGTAGTGTGCCTCGGTGGCCGCGATCGCCGGGGTGTTCTGCCCGAAGAAGTTCGTCGCGATCAGCGCCGCCAGCAGGCTGCGGTTAGCCGCGATCACCGGCGGGGGCACCGTCAACGCGAACGCCAGCTCGTAGGCCGCCGCTGCCGCGGTGGCCTGGGCGGCGGTCTGCTCGGCCGCGGCGGCGGTGCCCTGCAGCCACGCCACATACGGTGCCGCCGCCTTGGCCATCGACAACGATGCCGGCCCCAGCCACCCATCCGCCAGCTCGAAGAGCACCGATTGGTATCCGGCAGCGGTGCAGAACAGCTCCGCGGCCAGCTCGCCCCAAGCGGTCGCCGCGGCCAGCATCGGCCCCGAGCCTGGCCCGGCATACATTCTGGCGGAGTTGACCTCCGGCGGAAGAGCTCCGAAATCCAGCACCGGCAGCCCTGTTCATCCGGTCGCGACGGCGTTGGCGGCCTCTGTGGCGGCATAGGAACCGGCGCTGGTTTCCAGAGTGGTCACGAACAACTGATGAATCGCC
>NZ_JBYCKY010000100.1:0-3092 GCF_057473605.1 Mycobacterium sp. TH-M82
CGGCCGGCCCCCGACGCCGCGCCGCCGCGCGTGGTCGGGGTGGCGTTCCGCTCGCCACTGGAGCTGCCGGTCCGGTTCAGCGCTGCCTAAGCTAAGGCCGGCGGCTGAGCCCCATAGCATCAACGGTTGTGGACTCCCGCTGGGTCCTGCATCTGGACATGGACGCGTTCTTCGCGTCCGTCGAACAACTGACCCGGCCGACGCTGCAGGGCCGGCCGGTGCTCGTCGGTGGACTCGGCGGCCGCGGTGTGGTGGCCGGCGCGAGCTATGAGGCGCGGGTGTTCGGCGCCCGCTCGGCGATGCCGATGCATCAAGCACGCCGGCTGGTGGGCAACGCTGCGGTGGTGCTACCGCCCCGCGGCGTGGTGTACGGGGTGGCCAGCTGGCGGGTCTTCGAGGTGGTGCGGACCGTGATACCCGTCGTCGAGCAGCTCTCCTTCGACGAGGCGTTCGGGGAACCCGCGGAACTCAGCGGCGCGCCGGCCAGCGCTGTCGAAGGCTTCTGCACGGAGCTGAGGCGGCGGGTGCGCGAGCAGACCGGGCTGGTGGCATCCGTCGGCGCCGGCTCGGGCAAACAGATCGCCAAGATCGCCTCGGACCTGGCGAAACCCGATGGCATCCGGGTGGTACGGCGCGCCGAGGAGCGCGCCCTGTTGGACGGGCTGCCGGTGCGTCGGCTGTGGGGTATCGGCCCGGTCGCCGATGAGAGACTGCACCGTCTCGGCATCGCGACCATCGGCCAGTTCGCCGCACTGAACGAAGAAGAAGTCGCCAGCATCCTGGGGGCGACGACCGGCGCGGCGTTGCACCGACTGGCCCGCGGCGTCGATGACCGTCCGGTCGTCGAACGCGCCGAGGCCAAGCAGATCAGCGCCGAGTCCACCTTCGCGACCGATCTGACCACTCTGGAACAGCTGCACGAGGTGGTCGGCTCGATCGGCGATCACGCGTATCAGCGGCTGCTGCGCGACGGGCGCGGCGCCCGCACCGTCACGGTCAAGCTCAAGAAATCCGACATGAGCATCCTGACCCGCTCGGCCACTCTGCCGTACGCGACCACCGATGCCGGCGCGTTGATCTCGGCAGCCCGCCGGCTGCTGCTGGACCCACTGCAGGTCGGACCGATCCGCCTGCTCGGCGTCGGGTTCTCCGGGTTGAGCGAGGTACACCAGGAGCCACTGTTTGCCGCCCTGGAACTGGAGCAGCACTCCGACACCCACCAGCCGACGCACCCGCCGCCACCACCATCGGCGCTCGACGACGCCACCTGGCGGGTGGGCGACGACGTCACCCATCCGTCTCTCGGGCACGGCTGGGTGCAGGGCGCCGGCCACGGGGTGGTCACGGTGCGGTTCGAGACTCGGGGAACCGGGCCGGGCCCGGTGCAGACGTTTCCCGCCGATACCCCCGAAATCACCATCGCCAACCCGGTCGACAGCCTGGACTGGCCGGACTACGTCGCCAAACTGCGGGCTCAGGAGCGCTGAACCGGGAAGGTGGGGAGGGGCTGCGTTCGACGCCGGAGTTCAACGCGGCCCTTGCTTTGGTTGCGGCCCTGCATGATTCGGAGATCGGTGTGCTCTGCGGGTGGGCGTGCGCGGTGTTCAACCGCTGAGACGCAGTGGAGCCCACGGTGCCGGTCGTTGAGGAGCGGGCGTTCGCAGGTGGCCTGCCGCTACAGTCTGTTGGCCCGAAGTGTTCGGCGGATGTCTTTCATGAGCAGCACGAGGTGAAGTTCGTCGGTAGGGCCCCATCGAGCTGATCTTGACGATGCGTCCCCACCGCTGTGCGCGCATCCCGGGCAACACCAGCTGGCACATCCGCACCAGGCCAAACACGTTGGTCTCGAACTGGCGCCGCACATCAGCCATCGGCAGCGTCTCCGTGGCGCCCCGGCGGTGTTCACCAGCGCGCCCACCGCTCCATGCTCGGCGACGACGCGCTCCACAGCGGCGTTGCGCAGCCGCAATGTGTGTTTCTCGGCGTCGACGAGATACCAGAGCCGCCCGCCGCTGGTGACCTCGTATTGGCATTGCTCCATTTCGACGCCGCGGTGCACACCGCTGGCGAGGCGACCTTTGAGCCGCGGGCCTCAGCCGACCCGCTCACCGCGCCGAACCTGCCGCGCTTTGGTCTGGCGCTCGTCGAGGATGTGCCCGAAGTTCTGCAACAGCAACGGTTCACGCATCACCACTTCCTCGAGGTGCTCGCGATCGATCTCCAGCGCGGTCACCTCGTCCAGCGCGTACGCGCTACCGAGGTTCGGCTGTCGGGTCAGCGCTGTCAGGCCCAGGAACGAACCCTCGACCAGGGTGCTGATCGGCACAACCGAACCGTCGTCGGCCGCGACGGTCAGCTGCACGCGCCCGGCCACCAGGAACGTCATGCCCGTCGGCACCTCGCCGGCGAATTCCACGATTTCGTCGGCGCCATACCGCACGATCCGCGCGCACGACTGCAGCGACCGTTGCTTCTCGGCGTCGAGCCGCAACGCCGGCGCGACCACGGTGCGCAGGGCATGCGCCACACGTTCGGTCGTTGAGAACACGTCGTCGGCGTCGTCGAGGTGCAGCTCCGCCCGCCGCGCGGCGTACCAGATCCAGCGCAGGAACGTCGCCTTCGCGGCGCCCGCGTCGGCCGGCGAGCTCAGCCCGATGGTGGTGCGGTACCCGGCGCCGCCGAGCGGTACCGAACGAGGCTGTACGGCCGGCTTGAGCTGCGGTAACGCGCTGGCAACCCGCGACAGCAACGCGCACACCCGGTCCGGCGGATCGGCGCTGGCGAACGTCGTGGCGATCTCGATCTTGTGTGTGCCGGGCGGGCGGCTGAGGTTGGTGAACGCGGTGGTGGCCAGCACCGCGTTCGGCGTGACCCGCATTCCGCTGCCGGTGTCGATGTGCACGGCGCGCCAGTTCACCTCAACAACGCGCCCCCGCGCGGTCCCGGTGTCCAGCCACTCGTCGATGCGGAAGGGTTGCTCGAAAAGCATGAACAGCCCCGACACGATCTGGCCGACGGAGTTCTGCAGCATCAGGCCGATGACGACCGAGGTGACGCCCAGCGCGGTGAACAGGCCGCCGATCCGCACGCCC
>NZ_JBYCKY010000101.1:0-6327 GCF_057473605.1 Mycobacterium sp. TH-M82
GCAGACCGCCTGCTCGTCGGCGCTGGTCGCGGTGCACCTGGCCTGCCAGAGCATCCTCAACGGTGAATGCGACATGGCGCTGGCCGGCGGCGCGTCGCTGCGCATCCCGCACCGCGTCGGCTACTGGCACGAACCCGGTTCGATGGTGTCGGCGAGCGGGCACTGCCGGCCGTTCGACGCGCGGGCGGATGGGACCGTCTTCGGCAGCGGCGTCGGGGCGGTGGTCCTCAAGTCGCTGGAGGCCGCCGTCGCCGACGGCGACCGGATCCACGCGGTGATCCGCGGGTCGGCGCTGAACAACGACGGCGCCACGAAGATGACCTACGCCGCCCCAAACGCGGCCGGCCAGGCCGACGTCATCGCCGAAGCACACGCGGTCGCCGAGGTCGACGCCGCCACCATCAGCTACGTCGAAACCCACGGCACCGGAACACCGCTCGGCGATCCGATCGAAATCGAAGGCCTGCGAAAGGCGTTCGGCGTCTCCACCGCCGAGCGTGCTGCTCCATGTTTTATCGGCTCGGTCAAGTCCAACATCGGACACCTGGAGTCGGCAGCCGGCATCGCCAGTTTGATCAAGACCATCCTCTGCCTGCAGCACCGGGCTGTCCCGGCGACGCTGCATTACACCAGTCCCAACCCGCAGCTGCACCTGGACTCCGGACCTTTCGTTGTGCGCGGGGACTACGGGCCCTGGAAAGCCGGCGGGATCCGGCGCGCCGGGGTCAGCTCATTCGGGGTGGGCGGCACCAACGCCCATGTGGTCCTGGAGGAATGGCCGAAAACACCGCCCCGCCCTGCCCCGCCCGGCCCGCAGGTGCTGCTGCTGTCGGCGCGCAGCGCCGAGGCGCTGCAGCAGTCGCGCGCCGCGCTCGCCGCCGAGCTGTCCGGCCCGGACCAGCTGGCTGATCTGGCCGATGCCGCCTACACCCTGGCGCGGCGGCGCACAGAGCACATCCGGATGGCGGCTGTCGTCGCCGACCACCACGACGCGGCGACGGTGCTGGGCGCGGCCGAGCACGACAACGTGTTCATCGGCGAATCCATGCCCGGAGCGGATGATTCCGATGATTGCGATGTTTCCGGCCGGGTGGTGTTCCTGTTTCCCGGGCAGGGCGCCCAGCACATCGGTATGGCTCGCGACCTCTACGAATCCGAGCCGGTGTTCGCCGAGCACTTCGATGCGTGCACTGCGGGGTTCGACGCGGAGTTGCGCGTCGATCTGCGCGCGGAGATCTTCGGCGGCACCGCGCGCAACCTGGAGCGCACCGACCGGACCCAACCGGCGCTGTTCACGGTGCAGTACGCGCTGGCGAAGCTGGCCGAAAGCTACGGCGTTCGCCCGGCGGCGCTGGCCGGGCACAGCATCGGCGAGTACGCCGCAGCCACCATCGCCGGGGTTTTCGATGTGGAAACCGCCATCGCGGTGGTGGCCATGCGCGCCCGGCTGATGCACACCGCGCCCCGCGGGGTGATGGTCGCGGTGCCGCTGAGCCCCGATGCGATCGCCGAATACCTTTCTGCTGAAGTCGATCTCGCCACAGTCAACGACCCGGGTAGCTGCGTGGTGGCCGGTGCCGAGGGCGCCATCGCCAAGTTCACCGAACATCTTGCGCGGGCGGGGATCTCAGCGAGGCGGGTCCGCACCTCGCACGCCTTCCACTCCCGGCTGATGGATTCGGTGATCCCGGAATTCACCGGCTTGCTGTCTCGGCTGACATTGCACGAACCGCGGATACCGCTGCTGTCGAACCTCACCGGAACGTGGCTGGCGCCCGGCGAAGCCGCCAACCCCGCGACGTGGGCGCGTCAGGTTCGGGCGACCGTCCGGTTCGCCGACGAACTCGACGCGTTGCTTGCCGATCCGCGGCGCGTCCTGGTCGAGGTGGGCCCGGGCGGCACCCTCACCGGGTCGGCGATGCGTCACCCGAGGTGGTCGACCGGTCCGGCCGGCCACCGGGCCGTCCGGTTGATGCGCCACCACGCTCAGAACCGCAACGACCGAGACGCGTTCCTGCTGGGGCTCGGCCAACTCTGGGCGGCGGGGGTCGACGTCGACTGGGCACCCCGGCTCGGTGCCCACCGCCAGCTGGTCTCGCTGCCCGGCTATCCCTTCGAACGGCAACGCCACTGGGTGGATCACAACGCCGCGGCACGCTGGACGGCAGCGGCAACCAGCGAGGCGGCGGCCGGGCCAGATGGGCCGCGGGCGCAGGCCCGAACGCCGGCCGACGGCAGTTCGCCGACGGAGGCGACGCTGCGGCGCATCTGGGCGGTCTGCCTCGGCTTCGAAAACCCTGACGCGGTGGACCGCAACGCCAACTTCTTCGACATCGGCGGCGACTCGCTGGTCGCCATCAGCGTCGCGATGGCCGCCGCCCACGAAGGACTGGACCTCACGCCGCAGGACCTCTACGAGAACCAGACCGTCGCCGCGCTGGCCAAGGCACTGGTGGCCCGGTACGCCGCCAGCGGGTTGGCGCGGCAGTCGCCGGCCGAGGTCGCGCATCCTCCCGTTCCGCCGAACATCGCATACTTCCTCGAGCACGGCCTGCGCGAACGCGGCCGCTGGCGTGTTCCGCTGGTGCTGCGGCTGCGGCCCGACGTGAGCCTCGATGACATCCGTGCGGTGCTGACCGCGCTGACGACCCACCACGACGCGCTGCGGCTGCGCATCGGCCAGCGCGCCGGGACGTGGGAGCAGACCATCGAAGCACCGCGAGAGTTCGCAGAGCTGACCGTCCGGTCGCCATCCGGCCTGTCCGACGCGGCGGTGCCCGATGAGCAGGACCCGTCCAGCCCGCCGTTGACCGCCAGCTACGTGCAGGGCGGCGGGGAAGGCCCGGACCGTTCGTGCTCCCTGCTGCTCAGCGTGCACGCGATGGTGGCCGACCAGTTGTCGCGGGACATCCTGCTCACCGACCTGTTCACCGCGTTCGGCCAGCGGCTGGCCGGCCAAGACATCGAACTGCAACCGGTCACCACCTCATGGGCTGAATGGTCTCAGCGCTGCGCCGCCCTGGCCACCCATCCCGCTGTGGTCGAAAGCCGAGATTTCTGGCTGGCGTCCGCGGCGGCACCCACCCTGAGCGTCGTCTCGGACCCAGCGGACTTGCCGCCGCCCGGGGCGGGCGACCTGGTGCGGGTGCCCTCGCAGCTGATCGCAGCAGACACCACCGAACTCGACGACGCACGCCGCAAGCTGCGCTCGCCCATCAACGAATTCCTGCTTGCCGCGCTCAGCCGGACCGTCGCGGCCACCGTCGGCGACGGCACCATCGCCGTCGACCTCGGCGGACCGGGCCGGTCGGTGCTGCAACCCGACGTCGACCTGCGCCGCACCGTGGGCTGGTTCACCACGCTGTACCCGGTGCCGTTGCGCTGCGCGGCGGGCCCGGGCGTGACTGTCCGGCAGATGCTGGACGACGTGCACGAGATGCTCAACGCCGTCCCGCACTACGGAATCGGCTACGGACTGCTGCGCTACTTCTACGCGCCGACCGCGCGCCGGCTCGCCGCCCGCCCGGCCGAGGTCCACTTCGCCTACCTCGGCGTGATTCCCGACCTACCGGATCTGCCCGACGGCGACGCCCCCGTTGCGCTCAACCCCGACACCGCGCTGCCGGTGCGCGAACCGATTCCCGGCCTGGGCCACGCCCTCGAGCTTCGGGCGTACCGCTGCACCGGGGTGCTACACCTGGACTGGTGGTACGACAGCCGCCGCGTCGAGCCGGCCAGGGCGCAGGCGCTTGCCGACGGGCTCACGTCGACTCTGACGGAGCTGATCCGGGAGGCTGGGGAGGCTGGGAAGACATGGGCCGAAGCCGACTCGACCGGCGGCGACAGCGACGAAGACGATGTCGTGCTGGTGGACCTGTCCGCTATGGACTCAGGGTAGGAGAACGGTGTTTCCCACGTCGGTGATCCGCAAGCTGGCCAACAGCGAGGAGATGCTCGCCGAAACGCACAATTTCGTGGGCCTGGGCGCGCAACTGACGGGGCCGGTCGACATCGGCGCGCTGTCGGCCGCCTACGACGCGCTGCTCGAAGCGCACCCGATCCTCACCGCGCACCTCGAGCAGTGCCCCGACGGGCGTCACCAGTTCGTCACCGACGACCTGCTGCCGGCCCAGATCGAGGTGGTCGAACTCGACGACCCGGCCGCCGAGGGCCCCCCGCCGCACTTCGACCAGAGCGAGGCACTGGTCGGTCTTCGGGTGACCATCCGCGACGGCCAGCCGCAGCCGACCCTCTACGTCCACCACGCCGTCGCCGACGGCCACCACATGTACAGCCTGATCGAGGAACTGCTGTCCTACTACACCGACCTGGTGGGCACCGGAAAGATCGGCGCGGTCACCGTCGAGCCCGCGCCGGAGTCGATCGAGGCGGTGCTCGCCAAGCGGGGCATCGAAAAACAGCCGCGCTCGGGCGTCGAGCGGTTCCTGCCGGCGATGTTCGCCTACGACCTGCCGCCGACCCGGCGTACCGTCACAAACGTCAAACCGGTGTCGCCGGTTCGGGTTCCGATGGTGTCCGGCCGGTTGAGCGGGGCCGAAACCGAGGATGTCGTCGCGTTCGGCCGGGCGCACGACCTGACCCTGCACGCCGTGCTCTCGGCCGCGGTGCTGATGGCCGAATGGGAACTTCGGGGCCGGCGCAACATCCCGATCCCCTACCTCTACACCGTCGACCTGCGCTACTTCCTGTCGCCGCCGGTGTCGGCGACGGGATGCACCAACCCGGTCGGACTGGCGACCTACCTCGCCGAGATCGACCCCAAGACCCGGGTGGTCGAGCTTGCCCGCGACATCGCCGAGACGTTCCAGGCGGACCTGACCGCCGGGGTGATCCAGCAGTCCCGGTTGCACTTCAGCCCCGCCTACGTCGGCAACCCGCCCGGTCTGCCGGACGTCGTCGTGCTGTCCAACAACGGTCTGGTCCCACCGGTGCGCACCCCGCCGGGCGTGGAGGTGATCGCCACCCACGGCGAGCTGTACTTCGCGGTCAGCGCCGGAATCGACATCTACTTCACCCAGATCGTCGCCGGGCAGTTGAGCATCGAGTACCACTCGCACGGGCCGGCGCCGCAGCGCTCGGTGGATGCGATCCGGGCGCGGCTGCGCGACATCGCCCGCCAGCACGCCGCAACCGGTGTCAGCTAACCGGCCCGAACGCGTAGCGGTGGTAGGCAAACATCCCGCGCAGCGGCGGGATCGCCCGAGCCAGGCCGACGGCGCGCCGGAACCTCGCCGGCACCCGGTCAAAGGTGGCCGCGTCGAAGAACGTGGTGGCGGCCATCAGCCGGACCCCGCTGACGCGATCGAGGATGTCGTTCGGGCTGTTGACCGCCCAGTGCAGCGTGGAACCGGACTGCCGCTGCAACCGGTGCGTCCACTGCGAGGAGACACCCAGCCAGTTGTAGAAGTCGATCTGCAACTCGCCGCGGCCGAAGCGGTCGACGACGCGCCGCAGCAGCGCGACACCGTCGGGTTCGGTCAGGTACATGCTGACGCCCTCGGCCAGCAGCAGTGTGGGGCGGTCGGCGGGAATCCGGTCCAGCCAGGCGGTATCGGTCGCCGACACAGCGATCACACGGTAGCGGCAGTGGTGGAGGCGGTGCGTTCGGGCCGGAAAGACTTTCTCGCGCAACGCGATGACCTCCGGCTGGTCGACGTCATACCACTGCACATCCGGGCCGGGGTCGAGGCGGAGCACCCGGCTGTCCAGCCCGCAGCCGAGATGGAGCACGGCGGCCCGCGGGTTGGCGGCCAGGAATTGCGCCGTCCAGATGTCGTACAGGGCGGTGCGCACCGTCACCAGCGTCGTCCACCGGTCGGCCACCCCGAGTTCGTGCCAGGGGTAATCGATTCGGCCGGCCGCCTGCCTGGCGTAGCGGTCGCCGAGCACCGGCCGGGGGAGTTCGGCGTCGCGGGCTTTGCAGTACAGCGTCGTCAGCATCGTCTGTGCGGCGCCGTGCAGGTCGACGTGCACCTTGTCGGTCACGCCTGTGAGGGTAGTGGGCAGGGTAATAGGCTCGGCGGGAGGAGTTGAGATGACCGATACCGCCAATCAGCAGTGGGACCAGCCGCACCGTCCCCGCAGGGTGCTGCTGCTGTACTACAGCTACACCGGGCAGGCCCGCAGAGTGCTCGAGGCCGCCGGGGAGGTTTTCGCAGAGCGCGGCTGCGAAGTAGCTTGTGCCCCAATCGAGTTCACCGACCCGCGGTACGCCGAGCGGTTCGCCCGCTTCCCGATGAAGCGGGTCTGGCCCGACATGCTCAGCGTGCTGGGCGCCCAGAAGCGCGGCGCCACCGGGGCCATCGG
>NZ_JBYCKY010000102.1:0-5868 GCF_057473605.1 Mycobacterium sp. TH-M82
GCAAGGCCGCCGAGGACGCCAAGGACGAGATCGAAGAGCTGCTGCGCGGTGCCGACATGGTGTTCGTCACCGCCGGCGAGGGCGGCGGCACCGGTACCGGCGGTGCTCCGGTCATCGCCTCCGTAGCGCGCAAGCTGGGAGCGCTGACGGTCGGTGTGGTCACCCGCCCGTTCTCGTTCGAGGGGAAGCGGCGCAGCAACCAGGCCGAAACCGGCATCTCCGGGTTGCGGGAAAGCTGCGACACGTTGATCGTGATTCCCAACGACCGGCTGCTGCAGATGGGCGATGCCGCGGTGTCGCTGATGGACGCATTCCGCAGCGCCGACGAGGTGCTGCTCAACGGAGTGCAGGGCATCACCGACCTGATCACCACGCCCGGCCTGATCAACGTCGACTTCGCCGACGTCAAGGGCATCATGAGCGGTGCGGGCACCGCGCTGATGGGCATCGGCTCGGCTCGCGGCGACGGCCGGGCACTCAAGGCAGCCGAGATCGCGATCAATTCACCACTGCTGGAGGCGTCCATGGAGGGTGCCCAGGGCGTATTGATGTCGGTTGCCGGCGGCAGCGATCTGGGCCTGTTCGAGATCAACGAGGCCGCCTCGCTGGTCCAGGACGCCGCTCACCCCGAGGCCAACATCATCTTCGGCACCGTCATCGACGACTCACTCGGCGACGAGGTGCGGGTCACCGTGATCGCGGCCGGCTTCGACGCCGCTGGGTCCGGCCGCACGCCGGTGTCGGTCGGCGCCGGCCACTCCATCGCCCCCGGGAAAGCAGGCAGGGTCACCTCGGCACTGTTCGAGCCGGTCGATGCCGTCAGCGTGCCGCCGCCCACCAACGGTGCGACGGTCAGTGTCGGCGGTGGCGGGGATGACGAGGACGACGACGTCGACATCCCCCCCTTCATGCGTCGCTGATCCGGTGCGCACGCCCGGGAAAGACGGGATAGATCGTGAGCTATCGTGTCCGCCGGGTGATCACCACCCGGGCCGGCGGCGTTTCGGCACCCCCGTTCGACACCTTCAACCTCGGCGACCACGTCGGCGATGACCCTGCTGCGGTGGCGGCCAACCGGTCCCGGCTGGCCGCGGCGATAGGGCTCTCCGCCGACCGCCTGGTGTGGATGAACCAGGTACACGGTGACCGGGTTGAGGTGGTCGACGGGCCACGCAGCACCGCGGTCGGTGGCACGTTGGGCGCCGACGCGCTGGTGACCAACGTGTCCGGGCTGGCCTTGGTGGTGGTGACCGCCGACTGCGTGCCGGTGTTGATGGCCGATGCGCGCGCCGGGGTGGTGGCGGCGGTGCACGCCGGGCGGGTCGGTGCGCAGCGCGGGGTGGTGGCCCGTGCACTGGAGGCGATGCTGGCCCTCGGTGCGCACCCGCCGGACGTCTCGGTGCTGCTGGGCCCGGCCGTCAGCGGCCACAACTACGAGGTGCCCCAGGCGATGGCCGACGCCGTCGAGGTGGCGCTCCCGGGCAGTCGCACCACCACCGCGGCGGGCACCCCCGGACTGGATCTGCGGGCCGGAATCACTTGCCAGCTCCAGGCTTTGGACGTCACCGCCATCGACGTCGACCCGCGCTGCACGGTGGCAGATCCAGACCTGTTCAGCCATCGTCGCGACGTTTCCACCGGCCGACTCGCCTCGCTGGTCTGGCTGGAATGAACGAACCGGACCCGGAACCGGCCGGCCGGAGCGCCCGGCGGAATCGGAATCCGGTGAAACCCGATCCGACGTGTGCGCGTGTCGGTACCGCGCTAATGCGCCCACGACCGCTACCGTCACCGGGAGTAGTCACTTCAGTCACATCTTCATCACAGACGCGGGATCGCCAGCAGCCTAGAAGGGTCCAATGATGAGCACACTGCACAAGGTCAAGGCCTACTTCGGGATGGCCCCGATGGAGGACTACGACGACGAGTACTACTACGACGACCGTGCTCCGTCGCGTAGCTATGCCCGCCGCGGAGAACGGTTCTCCGACGACGGCTACGGCCGGTACGAGAACCGCTTCGAGGACCGCGACTACGAGGATCCGCCGGGGACCTACCGGGGGGGTTTTCAAGGTGGTTACGATGACGAACCCCGATTGCGGCCCCACGAATTCGAGCGGCCGCGCTTCGCGTCGCTGCGCGGCGCCACCCGCGGCGCGCTGGCGATGGACCCGCGTCGGATGGCGATGCTGTTCGACGAGGGCAGCCCGCTGTCGAAGATCACCACCCTGCGGCCCAAGGACTACAGCGAGGCCCGCACCATCGGCGAGCGGTTCCGGGACGGGACGCCGGTGATCATGGACCTGGTGTCGATGGACAATTCCGACGCCAAGCGGCTGGTCGATTTCGCCGCCGGACTGGCCTTCGCGTTGCGCGGGTCCTTCGACAAGGTCGCCACCAAGGTGTTCCTGCTGTCGCCGGCCGACGTCGACGTGTCCCCGGAGCAGCGTCGCCGGATCGCCGAGACCGGCTTCTACGCATACCGGTGAGCAGCCGATCAACGGCCTGGTACGAAGCCCCCCCGTGGGTGGCCCACGCGGGCCGGTAGGCTGGCGCTGCTATTGGCACACCCTCATCAGTAAGGTCGGGCTCCGTTGGCGCTGTTCTTCGAAATCCTGGGTATCGCGCTGTTCATTTTCTGGCTGCTGTTGATTGCCCGGATCGTCGTCGAGTTCATCCGCTCGTTCAGCCGGGACTGGCAGCCGCGGGGCGCCACCGTGGTGATCCTCGAGGTCATCTTGAGCTTCACCGACCCGCCGGTGAAGCTGTTGCGCCGACTGATACCTCCGCTGACCATCGGCGCGGTGCGCCTGGACTTCTCGATCATGGTGCTGCTGCTGGTGGCGTTCCTCGGTATGGAACTGGCACTGCGGCAGGTGGGCTGAAACGCGCCGGCTCCCGGCGCCGATCGGCGAATTCAGACGCGGGTCAACCGCAACCGCCACGCGTCCGGCCCGCGCTGTTCGTAGCCGACCGCGATACGGCCACCGCTGCGCTCGGCGAGCTGGTTCAGCAGCGGAATCGGGTTGTGAGGTGCCAACAGGATCATCGAGCGACCGACCGGCGCCGCGTCGAACGCGCCGAACACCGTTGCATGCCTGATCGCGTGCGGGATCTCCCGGACATCGAGTTCGGGAGGGTCCTCGTCTTCCTCGCCGCAGTGGCCGCAGCCGCCCTCGCCGTGGTCGTGTGCGTGCGCGTGCCCGGATTCGGTCCCCTGCCCCGCGGGTGCCGGTTGTCCCGGCAACTGCGCGGCCAACTCCGCAAGCGAGACCCCGCTGGCTGCGGCGAGCGCAGGCAGCAACAGGTCGGCCACCTTGCCCAGCACTGCCTCCAGCAGCACGCGCAACGCTTCGACGTGCGCGGCGATCTGCACCTGCGTCGTTGTCGCGCGCGACCCGGGCCGCGGCCTGTAGCGGGACCGCACGTCGTCCACGGCCGCCGAGTCTGCCGCATTGGTCGCCACGGCCACCTCCGGCACCTGCAGCGCGCTTCCCGGCGTGCCACGAACCGGCGGCGAGCCCGCCGACAGTGGAGTCCGGGACCCGATGCCGTCCTCGAACGGGATCGGCCTTCGACCGTTTGCTTAACGAGATTTCTGTGGTACCGATTTGAAATTAATTCTTAATTTCAATCCCATTGCCGATGGACGCGTCTGATGTGACAGGATGGACAGCAGTTACGGCACGGCTCGCATATTCTCCGAGCGGTGCTACCGTCCAGAGTTCAAAGGGGGCAGACAATGCCACTGACACCGGCCGATGTGCACAATGTGGCGTTCAGCAAGCCACCGATCGGTAAGCGCGGCTATAACGAAGACGAGGTCGACGCTTTTCTCGACCTGGTGGAGGCGGAGTTGACCCGGCTCGTCGAGGAGAACTCCGACCTTCGCCAACGGGTGAACGAGCTCGACCAGGAGCTGGCTGCCGCCCGCGCCGGCGGAGGACCGCAGGCCACGCCCGCCATGCAGGCCACCAGCGCCATTCCGCTCTACGAGCCCGAACCGGAACCGGTGCGACAGCCGGTCGCACCGCCGCCAGCCGCCGGGGTGTCCGTCGAGGAGCAGCAGCTCAAGGCCGCCCGGGTGCTGAGCCTGGCCCAGGACACCGCCGACCGGCTGACCGACACCGCCAGGGCCGAGTCGGAGAAACTGATGGCCGACGCCCGAGCCAACGCCGAGCAGATCGTCTCGGAGGCCCGCCACCGCGCCGACGCGATGCTCGCCGACGCGCGAGCCCGCTCGGAGACCCAGCTGCGTCAGGCCCAGGAGAAAGCCGACGCCCTGCAGGCCGACGCGGAACGCAAGCATTCCGAGATCATGGGGACGATCAACCAGCAGCGCACCGTGCTGGAGGGACGGCTGGAACAACTGCGCACATTCGAACGCGAGTACCGCACCCGGCTCAAGACCTACCTGGAATCTCAGCTCGAGGAACTGGGACAGCGAGGTTCGGCCGCGCCGGTTGACTCCAGCACCAGCAGCGACGGCGGTGGATTCAACCATTTCGGTCGGGGAAATAACTGATCCGAGGCGAGATGAGCGCTTAGTCTGCCCGTCGGCTGGAGGTGGTTGACCGATGCTGATCATTGCGCTGGTGCTGGCGGTGATAGGTCTTGCCGCATTGGTGTTCGCCGTGGTCACTAGCAATGCGCTGGTGGCTTGGGTGTGCATCGGCGCGAGTGTGCTGGGCGTGCTGTTGCTGATCATCGACGCGCTGGCCGAACGTCGTCGTAACGGGTCGGCGGCGGCGTCAGGTGAGGCCGAGCCGGCAGCGGAGGCCGGCGGTCATGCCGATGAAGCCGGTCATGCCGATGAGGCCGGTCATGCCGATGAGGCCGATGAGGCCGATAAGGCCGATGAGGCCGATGAGGCCGAGCCCGACGATCAGGCCGAAAAGCCCGTCGGTGAATCCGCCGAGCAAGCCGGCTCCGATGTCGAGGACACCGCCGTCAGCGACGACCAAGGCAACCACTGAGGCCGGACCGACCGGGCTAGCCGGGCGAACCGCCGTCGGTGGTCGGTGTCGCCAGCAGGTCACGGACCTCGTCGTCGCTGACCTGATGGAAATCGACATATGCCTGCCCGACGGCGTCGAACGCCGCCGGCGTGGCCGCACACACGACGTCGTCGGCTTCCTGGGCGATCTTGTGGCACGCCGACGCCGGACCGACCGGGACCGCGACGACGATCGACGCTGGATTCGCCGCTTGGACCGCCTGCACCGCCGCCAGCATGCTGGCACCGGTGGCGATGCCGTCGTCGACGAGGATGACGATTCTGCCGTGCGGGTCGGCGGCGGGCCGGCCGCCGCGATATGCCTGCTCGCGTCGATGCAACTCGGCCGTCTCGCGGTCGATCACGGACCGCAGCGCCATGTCGCTGATCGTCAGGCTGGAAACCACGTCGTCGTTGATCACCACCTGCCCGCCGCTAGCCAGCGCTCCCATCGCCAGCTCGTCCCACTGCGGTACGCCGAGCTTGCGGACCAGAAAAACGTCCAGCGGCGCGTGCAATGCGGCGGCGACTTCCCAGCCGACGGGAACCCCGCCCCGCGCCAGGCCCAGCACCAGCACGTCGTCGGGGCCAGGGTGGACAGAGTAGGCCGACAGCTCGGCCGCCAGCGCCCGGCCCGCCGCCCGGCGGTCACGAAACGTGGCTGCCGAAGTCCGTTGAAGGAAGCCGCCCGGTCGATTCATGTACCTGCCAAGCCTACGACCGACTCCGACGCTGCGGGGTCTCGCGGCAAAACCCGGTCACCGGATGTCGGGGAGGGTGTCCGAGGGGGGACTTGAACCCCCACGCCCAGTAATAGGGCACTAGCACCTCAAGCTAGCGCGTCTGCCATTCCGCCACTCGGACCAACGCTC
>NZ_JBYCKY010000103.1:0-3079 GCF_057473605.1 Mycobacterium sp. TH-M82
CCAAGAAGCCGGCCGAGACCCGGATGGGTTCGGGTAAGGGTTCGCCGGAATGGTGGGTGGCCAACGTCAAGCCCGGTCGAGTGCTGTTCGAGCTCAGTTACCCTAATGAAGCGATCGCGCGTGCGGCGTTGACCAGGGCGATACACAAGCTGCCGATCAAGGCACGGATCGTCACCCGAGAGGAGCAGTTCTGATGGCAGTGGGGGTTTCCGCCGGCGAACTGCGCGAGCTGAGCGGCGAAGAACTGACCGAGCGGCTGCGCGAAGCCAAGGAAGAGCTGTTCAACCTGCGCTTCCAAACGGCGACAGGCCAGCTCAGCAACAACCGTCGACTCCGCACGGTGCGTCACGAAATCGCGCGTATCTACACCGTGTTGCGGGAGCGAGAACTGGGCCTGGCCACTGGGCCGGAAGGCCCCGAAAGCCCCGAAGGTGCGTGATCGTCATGGCAGAAGCTAAAGAGGTTAAAGAGGCTAAAACCACATCGAGGCCGGACCGGACATCAAAGGCCGGGGCGAAAGACGCTGCTCCAGGGGAGAAGGGTCCCAAGCACACGCCGCGTACCCCGAAGCCGCGAGGGCGGCGCAAGACTCGCATCGGCTACGTGGTGAGCGACAAGATGCAGAAGACCATCGTGGTCGAGTTGGAGGATCGGGTGCCCCACCCGCTCTACGGCAAGATCATCCGGACCACGACCAAGGTCAAGGCGCACGACGAGGACGGCATCGCCGGCATCGGAGACCGGGTCTCGCTGATGGAGACGCGTCCGCTGTCGGCGACCAAGCACTGGCGACTCGTCGAGATCCTCGAGAAAGCCAAGTAGCCCGCGATGAGCATGCGTAAAATCGCACGATCCGAACCGGATTCGTGCGATTGTGTGCATGCTCGCGGAAAGGCCGGGTGATGGCAACCGAATTCAACGGCAGGATCGAACTCGACATCAGGGACTCCGAACCCGATTGGGGGCCCTTCGCCGCGCCGAGTGCACCCGACGGCGCCCCCAACGTGCTCTACCTCGTCTGGGACGACACCGGCATCGCGACCTGGGACTGTTTCGGTGGGCTGGTCGACATGCCCGCGACGAGCCGCATCGCCGACCGCGGCATCCGGTTGTCGCAATTTCACACCACCGCGCTGTGTTCACCGACTCGGGCGGCGCTGCTGACCGGCCGCAACCCGACCAGCGTCGGCATGGCCACCGTAGAAGAGTTCACTGACGGCTTCCCGAACTGCAGTGGGCGCATACCGTTCGAGACGGCGCTGCTCTCCGAGGTGCTCGCCGAACGTGGCTGGAACACCTTCTGCGTCGGAAAGTGGCACCTCACTCCGCTGGAGGAGGCGAACATGGCCGGCAGCAAGCGGCACTGGCCGACCTCGCGTGGTTTCGAGCGGTTCTACGGCTTCTTGGGCGGCGAAACCAACCAGTGGTATCCCGACCTGGTGTACGACAACCACCGAGTGGAACCGCCTGCCACACCCGAGGACGGCTACCATCTCTCGAAAGATATCGCTGACCGGACAATCGAATTCATCCGTGACGCCAAGACCATCGCCCCCGGAAAGCCGTGGTTCGGCTACGTGTGCCCGGGTGCCGGCCACGCTCCGCACCACGTCTTCACCGAGTGGGCGGACCGCTACGCCGGCCGCTTCGATATGGGATATGAGGCCTACCGGGAGATCGTGCTGGAGAACCAGAAGAAGCTGGGCCTGGTGCCGCCGGACACCGAGTTGTCGGCGGTCAACCCGTACTCAGACACCACCAGCGCCGAGGGCCTGCCGTGGCCCGCGGTGGACATCGTGCGGCCCTGGGACACCCTGGGCGACGAGGAGAAGCGGCTGTTTTGCCGGATGGCCGAGGTGTTTGCCGGCTTCCAGAGCTACACCGACGCCCAGATCGGCCGGATCCTGGATTACCTGGCCGATTCGGGGCAGCTGGACAACACCATCGTGGTGGTGATCTCCGACAACGGCGCCAGCGGCGAGGGCGGGCCCAACGGCTCACCCAACGAGAACAAGTTCTTCAACGGCTACATCGACACCGTCGAGCAGGCCATGAAGCTCTTCGACCAGCTCGGCGGCCCGGAGACCTACAACCACTACCCGATCGGGTGGGCGATGGCGTTCAATGCGCCCTACAAGCTCTACAAGCGCTACGCCTCCCACGAAGGCGGCATCGCCGACCCCGCGATCATCAGCTGGCCCCATGGCATTGCAGCGCACGGTGAGGTCCGCGATATCTATGTCAACGTCTGCGACGTGACTCCGACGGTCTACGACCTGCTCGGCATCACCCCGCCGGCCAGCGTGCGTGGTATTGCGCAGAAGCCGTTGGAGGGAGTGAGCTTCAAAGCGGCGCTCGCCGACCCGGATGCGGTCACCGGAAAACAGACCCAGTTCTATGAGATGCTGGGCACCCGCGGCATCTGGCATCAGGGCTGGTTCGCCAACACCGTGCACGCGGCGACCCCGTCCGGCTGGGGCCACTTCGACGCCGACCGCTGGGAGCTCTACCACATCGAGCGCGACCGCAGCCAGTGCCACGACCTGGCTGCCGAACACCCCGAGAAACTCACCGAGCTCAAGGCACTGTGGTTCGCCGAGGCCACCAAATACAACGGACTGCCGCTGGCGGATCTCAACATCGCCGAAATGATGGGCCGGTGGCGGCCCTATCTGGCCGGCGAACGCACCAGCTACACCTACTACCCGAACACCGCCGAGGTGCCGCTGGGCGCGTGCGTGGAGCTGCGCGGCCGGTCGTTCGCGGTGCTGGCCCGAGTCACCGTCGACGGCACCGGCGCCCAGGGCGTGCTGTTCAAACAGGGCGCCCGTCACGGCGGGCACGTGCTATTTGTTCAGGGTGGCCGCCTGCATTACGTCTACAACTTCCTCGGCGAACAGGAGCAGTGGCTGTCTGCGACCGACCCGGTTGCGCTGGGCGAGCACATTCTCGGCGTCCGCTTTCAGCGCAGCGGCACCGTGCCGGGCAGCCACACCCCGGTCGGCGAGGCGTCGCTGTACGTCGACGACACCGTGGTCGCGACACTTCCGGAGATGATCACCCAACCGGGTGCGTTCGC